>JACPAR010000044.1 GCA_016180725.1 Candidatus Levyibacteriota bacterium
ACGCCCGTGACTTCCTGCGCCCAGTTAAGGAATTGTTTAACGTCAATGATATAGTTTTTAATAGTAAGAGCCGATGCGTTATAGACGTAGAGGTGATCCTTGAAGTTTTTTAGGTAATATGGATCAGGTTGTAGGTTATGGGTTGCAGGTTTTAGTTCAAAAGGATTAGATGTAATTATTCCCTCGATTTTTAGAAAGTGGAAGAACTTCCGAAGACTACTCATATGCCGCTCTAAAGAGCGAGGGGATAATCGCGGATTATCATTCCCGTCATCGCGAGTCCGCTGAAGGCGAGACGTGGCGATCCCTGCCTTGTCGGCAGACAGGTCATGAGATTGCTTCACTTCGTTCGCAATGACGGTGGTTGTTGTTTTTGCACTTTTGTAGAGCTCAATAATCTGCGGAGTAACAGCTGATGATTCAAACTTAGTTTTAAAATACTCTTCAAACCACCTGATGAATTGATTAACATCAGCAAGGTAATTTTTAATCGTTATTTTAGATGCCGGATTTTTTTGATTGAATAAATATTCTTTAAATTTGCCTAATAAATCCATATTGATAACCTTTTTAACCGTGTCAGACGCAGCCTATCTTGTGAAAAATGTTAAATAAACTTGGCTTAAGAAATAACTTAACGTTATGGCAACAGAGAACCAAAACATGCGAAAAGAAACAGAAGCAATATTCGGACGATATTTTTGAAAGTTTTTCTTTAAAGCGTGAATGTCATTTCCGGCTTTGTATTTTTTGAAGCTACTCACACCTAATCACCCCCTCTAGATAAAGATTAACGCAGATCTGTCCTAGAATGTATGAAAATTTGTTTAGCGGAAATCTGTTCTCTTGGGCAATCCGTGAAAATCTTATCGTAGGCACGAAATTATACAGATTATATGCATTATCAGGATATTTAAGCTGGGCAGTTTTCATATCTATTCCAGAGTAGACAATATACTATATATTTGTCAAGAACCTAGAGTATTTTGATGAGATATCATTTGATCTATTTATATATAGTTAATGTTGGCTCAAGAATTCGTGAAATACTAGCTTTAAAGTTTGTGAAATCAGTTTTCACAAGAGTAAATTCGATAAAAGTTCTAATTTTTAACTACCTTAAAAGATATCAATCTATATAAAATATCCTATAAGTGTACTTGATCCACTTTGTTCTATTTTTTTAAATATTCAATTTTTTTTCGTATTTTTCCCGAGTCCGACGAGGGAAATAGGGGCGATTGAGAAGATTGGGGTGATTTGCAAAATTAGCGTTTTTTGCCTTAAAGTGCTAAGTTTCTACAACTGTGCAATTAGATTGAAAAAGATAGAGAAAATAAAGTAGGAGACCGTTATATGGAAGATTGGAGCGATAGGGTAAATAAGGTAGAGAAGGGTAGCAGAGGGAGGTCCGGATACGAATATTTACTGGCCTATAAAGTTACTGTGCCAATTTACGACTTAACAGTGCAGTTTTGCCAGAATTTTATTAATAAATGGTCGCGTACTTACGATCAAATGGAACAAGCTGCTAGGAGTGGTATGCAAAATACAGCCGAGGGAAATAAGCAACAGAGCTTAAAAGGTTATATACAGCTTACTGGCGTGTCTAGGGGTTCTTTAGAAGAGTTACTTAAAGATTATCTTTCGTATGCAAGGCAGCACAAGCTCTCTGTTTGGTCCAAGGAGAGGGCGGTGAGGGAAATAAGGGAAATAAGGGGGATATGGGAGATAATAAAAGCCACTCCAGTACTTCCTGATTCCCCAAATTTCCCATCTCTCCCAAATGACCCAGAAATAGCTGTTAATCTAATGATTACTCTTATTAATCAGGCAAACTACTTGCTGGACAAGTTAATAATTTCTTTAAAGGATAAGCATATGAAGGAAGGTGGGTTGTCAGAAAGCCTTTATAAAAGGCGAAGCGAGTATAGAAGGGAAAAGGGAGATTTGGGATATAGGGTATATAAGGAAAATAAGGGGGACAAGATATGAAGAAATTTCTGCCCACTTTTATACTTTTAGTAATATTAAGCAATGTTTTTATACAGTCTGTTTCTGCCCAATCTCGTATTCCCGTTAGCAGTTTTAGTACAGAAGTTACGGCGTCGGTTGGAGAACTTTATTTAAGTATTTCCGGTTTTATTTCTCCTTATGCTTCGGTTGTGTTAACAATGCAAGACGGAACATTTTTAAGAGCAAGCGTTGCAGATGAAAAAGGCAATTTTTATATTTCACAAGTTTTAATCAAAAGAGGGTTTTCGGGCTTTTGCTTGACAGCTATTGATTTTAAGCGTCTGGGCGAGTCTACAACCTGCATTAAATTTCCGCCTGCAAGCGCAAACATTATTATGAATAACATCTTTTTGCCTCCAACGCTTGGATTATCAAGAACAGAAATAGCAGAAGGATCAACGGCCATAGCGTTTGGTTATACCATGCCCAATTCCATTGTAACTTTAAAATTAAG
>JACPAR010000020.1 GCA_016180725.1 Candidatus Levyibacteriota bacterium
CAATAAAAAAATGTTGTGTACCGGTTGAAAAGAAACAAAAAATGCGTTTTCTTTTATTTTTTCATATGCTGGTAAGTTTACTAAAAAGTTATTTATCCCCAGGCCAATGACTGGATTATTTTTTATCATTTCTAATGAAATCGTTGTTAAATCTTTTCTGACAACAATTGACTCGTCCGAAAAATTAAAGTTTAAAAATCTAAAACGCAGCGGGGAGATAAAAATAATACCTACCGAAAGAATGACAAATGATGAATAAAGAATAAGAAGTTTTGCATCCTTAATCCGTTTATATATTATTAGCATTGCCCGATAACTAATAATTAACAACCATAACGCAATAGCAACCCTGCTCATTGTTAAAAAAAGCGCGGCAGTTCCAATCACCGTACAAATTAAAATTAATACCTTTTGAAATTTTGAGTTTTGATATTTGAAATTTGAACTGATTATCACCATGGCGATAATCAGGTATCCTGCTAACACATTGGGATGGGGGAAAGTACCATAAGGACGAAGAATAAGCGAACCGTTTATTGAAGCATTTGCAATACCCGGAGTTTGAGAATTAAAACTTCTTTCTCCTAAAAAGTACAATAAGCCGCCAATTGATCCCTGCTGCAAATACTGCCAAATTGCCAAAACTGATTCAAATAAAATCCCTGCAACAAAAGGTAAAAGGAGACTGTTTTCTTTTTTTTCGGAATAAATGTTTTTAACTATTTTTGCAGTATAAAATCCAAAAAATATAAATTCCAATAATTTTACTAAACCATATAATCCGGCCAAAGGACTTTTAGCGAATGTGATGCCAATAGTAAGAAGCGCCATGATTGCTATCCATGATCCTATCTTTTTTTTGTCATGCCAAACTCGCCCGCCCTGAGCGCCTAGCGTCGACTCAGGCGCGAGGCCGAAGGGCTTTAGCATCTTGACAAGATTGAGATCCCGAAACCCGCTTCGCAGCGAGGCGAGTGAATTCGGGATGACAGGAAAAACACTGAAAATAAATAAAAGAATTATTAAAACATCTGTAAAATAAAGAGTAGGGGAGAGATAATCTATTCTTGCTCCGTTAACAAAAGAAAATTTAGGCCAAAAGTGACGGCCGAATTGAGTGGGAAGAAAAAGGAGAATAAGATAATAAGTTAAATGTTCAAAATTAAAAGTTAAAAGTGAAGGCACTTCTTTTTTAAAATAATTCCTTAATTTCGAACTTTGCACTTTGAGTTTTGAATTATAAAACAAGGTACTATCTGGGTTTAATAATTAAGGTTCTGCTTCTGCCTTCTCCAACCGATTCCGAAACTACTGAGTCGTCGTTTTGCAAAAACATATGTACGATTCTTCTTTCCCAAGACTTAAGACTTGGTAATGGAACCTCTCTGTTTTCCGACAAAGCCTGTTCTTTTGCCTGAAGAGCAAGATTTTCTAACCAGCCTATACGGTTTTTTTTGTAATCTCCGACTTCAACTGAAACCCTGATAAAACGGCCGATTTTTTTAAACACAGATAAAGAGGCAATTAGCTGAAGCGCTTCAAGTGTTTCTCCGTGATATCCGATAACAACTCCGCTGTCTTTAGTTTCCAGCACAACATCTATTAGTTCTTCTGTTTGAGTGAAATTAAAATCTCCCTCAACACCAAGAATATTTAACAACTTTGCAATTGTTTCTTTTATAATCTTTTCTTCGCCTTTATTCTGCTTTAAGTCTGATTTTCCTTTGGTTTTTTTTGCCATATTTTTATTTTCCAAATTTTTTTATTTTTTCTGTCCATTCGGATAGACCGCCTAATCCTTGTATTTGGTATTGCTGTAGTATACCAAAAATTGTGAAAGTGTTCCAGTAAAGAGAAATTCCGATAGGAAAGCTAAAAGAAAAAAAGCCAATCATTACGGGAAATATATAAAGCGATTGGGTTTGCATTGCAGATGCAAAATCATCTTGTTTTTTTGGCGTCTTTTCGTTTTTAACATCCTGTTGATCAACAGGCTTGGAGAACATCATTTTTGACTGTATTAATTGAAAAATTCCGGTCAGTAAGGGAAGAATAAAAACCAATGTTCCCAATGCTGTAATAAGCTGGGCAGGGCTCTGACCAAGAGGAAGTCCAAAAAAACTTGTATCCCAAGGCTGAGATAATTTAAGAAAACTTGTTTGATAAGTAAGCTTATTTATTTCCGACACGACAGCGTTTCCCTTAAACTCAACTACCCTTTGTAAAACAGTGTATAACGCCCAAATAATCGGCAATTGAATAAGCATTGGCAAACAACCTGCAGCAGGATTTACTCCGTGCTCTTTATAAAGCCTCATTGTTTCCTGCTGTATGCGCGTTGAATCTCCCTTGTGTTTATCTTTTATCTTTGACAAGTGCGGATTTAATTCCTGCATCTTTTTTGAGGCCTTAAGCTGTACGGCTGTGAATGGATAAAGAATTAAACGGATCAAGACTGTTAGTAGAATTATGGAAAACCCCAAGGCATATGGAATATGCAAAAAAGAAAGAACCTGATAAACGGCAACCAGAATATTTACAATCGGCGCAACTAAAATAACATTAAATAATTCACCCATAATAAAATCTCAAAACTTAGATCTCAAATGTTAAACCCATAACCTAAAACTAAAAAAACTAACAAAAGTTTTAAGATTTAAGCTATAGTTTTAAGTTTTAAAATTTGAGTTTTACGATTGATAAAGGACTGACAACTAAGAATTCGTAATAAAGCTAAATAGCTACCCTTAATACAACCGTGTCTCAAAATCATATGTTTAGCATATTCCGAACACGAAGGAACATATAAACAGAAGTTTTTTACTCCAAGTATGTTTTTAAAAATGGGGGAGAGGAGTTTTTGATAAACCAAAATTAATAATAATAAAGCGTTTCTCATTTTAAAAATTCTTCTTTTTTAAAAAATGTTTGCATAAAAAGACAGAGGTTTTCGCTAGGCGTGTTTAAAACTTCTTTTTTAATAAAGAAGAGCATATCGTTACCTGAATTTATATCTTTTAGCATTTTTTCTATGCAGGAACGAAGAGCTCTTTTTGCCTTATTTCTCGCAGTAGCTCTTTTGTCGACTTTTTTTGAAATTACAAAACCATATCTGTTTATCGGCAATCCATTTTTTGCGATTCGGAGTAAAAAAAATGGAGTTGTAAATGATTGGGAAAATTTTCTTTTTACACTTGCCGGTAAACGGTAAACCTTTTTAAGCATTGTCTACTACGCAATTTATACAGCAATTCTTTTTCTTCCTCGCGCCTTTCTTCTTTTAATAACTTTTTTTCCTGCGCGCGTACTCATACGTGCTCTAAACCCGTGCTTTCTTTTCCTTTTTATTTTTTTGAGCTTAATCATTTTTTCCATATTTGTAGTATAGCAGATAACAGTGAATATTAAAAGATACGCAGTCCTGCTCTGTTAACTATTGGATTTTAAAAAAAGATATACTTTTATCCACTTTCTCCTCTTGACAAAAAGTTATCCACATTATTAAACTGCAGCATAGCGGTCTTGGGTCTTAAAACAAAAGCTTATGAAACAAATAAATCCTAATGATCTTTGGAAAACAGTTTTGGGAGAAATTGAAACAGAGGTTTCGCGAGCTATTTTTTTAACCCTTTTTAAAAATACAGCGCTTTTATCCCTTGGAGAAGATACGGCAACCGTTGCTGCTCCATCCATAATGTCTGTTGACCTTTTACAAAAAAGGTTTTCTCCTTTAATTAAAAAAATCCTTGACAAACATTCCGAAAAAAATTTAAACGTAATCTTTGTTTCTAAACCTATTAATTTAGCAAAACAAACAAAAGAAAAAAACGGCCCTTTATTTGTAGAAGAAAGCGGTGTGTCTTCGTTTCAAAATAAACCCGTTGTTGTTATGCGCCAACTAAACCGCGTCCGTTTGGAAAACACATTTGAAGCAATGGCTGTTTCTTCAAGCAATCAATTGGCTTATGTTTCTGCTCAAACGGTAGCCAAGAATATAGGCAAGTCATATAATCCGCTTTTTATCTATGGACCAGTGGGTGTTGGGAAAACCCATCTTATGCAGGCGATTGCTAACGAAGTTTTTAAAAAAGACTCCGACAAGAAAATTATTTATATTACCAGCGAAGAGTTTACTAACGAAGTCGTAGAAGCAATAAGATCAAACGACACAGCCAGAATGAAGAGAAGATTTAGAACCGTAGATCTTTTAATAATTGATGACGTTCAGTTTATAGCCGGAAAAGACAGGGTACAAGAAGAGCTTTTTCATACCTTTAATATTTTAATTGACAATTCATCCCAGGTTGTATTGTCTTCTGACAGACCGCCTCACGAAATTAAAAAACTGGAAAAACGTCTTTCTTCCCGATTTGCAGCAGGCCTTACTGTTGACATTGAACCGCCGGATTTTGAACTGCTTTGCGCAATCTTACTTATTAAATCAAGAAAATACGATGTAGAGCTTCCTATCGAAGTTGCCAAAATAATTGCCCAAAACTCACAAGACATAAGAGGCCTGGAGGGCATGCTGTTAAGAGTTATTACGGAAGCAAAAACTAAAAGGGTTGAGATATCTTTAGATTTAACAGAAAAATTTTTTAACAGACAACGGCCTACGGAAGGCGTACGTTATCATCCGGACGAAGTTATAAAAGTCATCTGCTCTTTTTACGACATAAAACCTACCCAAATTAAAGGACCTAAAAGAGAAGCTTTATTGGTTCGCGCCAGACAAGCAGCAATGTATTTACTTAAAAAAGAATTAAATCTCACCTTTGTTGAAATAGGAAATGTTTTAGGAGGAAGAGATCATACAACAATTATGTATGGGGTTGGGAAAATAGAAAACTTGTTGTCCACAAAGGCTAAAATTTCTTCTGAAATCTTGGGGATAACTAAGCTGTTATCCGAACAAAAAGCAAGTAACCAGAACGTTTTTTGACTTTTTAACAAATTATACCCAAAGATATCAACACGATTTCCACATTTTTTTCTTTTGTTTTGCCTGTTATTATAATCTCTCTTGCTTTTTTCCACTTTTCCTATTACACTACTATAACTACAAATAATACTATCTATGAAAGCTTATCTATTAACTGATAACCTGCAAAAGAAATTACCGCTTGTAACAAGAGCAGTTTCTACACATAGTCAACTTCCTATTCTTTTAAATATTCTTTTAGAAGCAAAGAACGGAAAACTAATTTTAAGCGCAACAGATTTGGAAATAGGAATACAGGTAGAAATTCCGGCAAACATAGAAGAAGAAGGTGCTGTTGCAATTCCGGCAAAAACATTTTCCGAACTAATAAGTTCACTACCCCAAGAAAAAATTACAATTAAAACAGAAGATAATAATTTTATTGTTAAAACAAGTAAAACAAAAAGCGTTTTCCAAACCCTTCCTAAGGAAGAATTCCCTAAACTCTATGAACAAAAAGGAGAAGAAATTATAAAAATAAAAAAAGAAACTGCACAAAAAGACTTACAAAAAGTAATTTTTTCTGCAAGTACAGACTTAGGTAGACCGGCTTTGTCCGGAGTCCTTGTTAAAATAGAGGAAGAGGGATTTTTAACTGTTGGGACAGACGGATACAGATTGTCATTAAAAAGGCATAATCTTCTGTCTGGGAAAAAGCAAGAAGGGGAGATATTAAAAACATTATTAATTCCGGCAAGAGTTCTGCGTGAGGCTGTTTCGATAAAAGATCAGGAGGGGGATATTAGCGTTTTTGTTTCGTCTGAAAATAATCAGGTTTTATTTGAGCAGGATGCAATAATAATTGTGAGTAGATTAATAGACGCGGAGTTCCCATCTTATGAAAAAATTATTCCCACGGATTTTTCAACAAGATGCAGTTTTGACAAGCAGGAAATGCAAAAAGCAGTTAAGATCTGTGCAATTTTTGCCAGGGAAGCGGCAAATATTATTAAATTATCGATTGAAAAAGATAAAGTCGTTGTTTCGGCAAATACACCTTCTGTTGGAGAAAATATAGTTAATATTGAAGCAAAAACAACAGGAGAAGATAATGAGATTGCGTTTAATGCGAGGTATTTACTTGATATGTTTACAAATTTAGACGACGAGGAAGTTGTTTTTGAAATGGCAGGACCTTTAAATCCGGGAGTGTTTAAAATAAAAAATGATCCTTCTTTTCTTCACCTTGTTTGTTGTAAACTTAAGACTAAAGCCTTTTTTTACTGCCTTTCCTCTGGTAGTAAAATTTGGTTTAATAATAAGATTATATTTTGTAAAGTTTTCCCAGGGAGTTATTGGTACGAATTGAATTTCGGTTGAATCTGGTTGTTTATGAAGAAAATTAACATGAGGAGGTTGAGTTAAAGGAGGAAAAAAATCAAACATCCAGGAGTTTTTATCTATAGCTGCGTTAAACCCAAGCTTAATAATTTGATTTAAATAAGTAACTGGCTGTTGCGTGTTTAGATCAAGATATGTTACACCAAATTCTTGTTGATCCGGATTTATTCCATCGCTTACCACATCAACAAATTCCTCGTCTTCGGTTAATTGCTCTTCGTGTCCAGGTTTTGGCGGAATAAGTACTTTTTTAAAATAGTATTTGACTAAAGGGTCAAATAGGGGAGCCCAGTGGTGGCCGATATATTCTTTCGCGTCTCTGGTTAACCACTCGGGTAAAAAATCAAGATCTTTCCATCCCAACCATGGTGGAGATTTGAGAGTTTGAACAACCTGTTCTCCGTCAACTCTACCGGTTGAAGAAACAACGTGGGAGTCTACTGTTTTTGTAATAGGATCGTCTATATCACTAAACGATACGTAGATAATGCCAAGTTTTTTTAACGCGTTTACTTCTTGTTCAACCC
>JACPAR010000014.1 GCA_016180725.1 Candidatus Levyibacteriota bacterium
TTTTCTAAAAGCATTGCAACGTTGACAGGGCCGACTCCTCCAGGAGTAGGGGTATAAAAGGATGCGATATTTTTTACTTTTTCTTCATCGTAGTCTCCATGCAGTTTGCCATCAGCTCCTCTATGTATACCAATACTAACCAGAATTGCATTTTGATTTATCATCTTGGGTTTTAGCATGTTTGGTTTACCGATTGCCGAAATTATAATATCAGCTTTTTTTGTAAGTTCTTCTGGGTTTACCGTTTTGCTGTCGATAACTGTTGGATTTGCTTCCCATAGTTTTAGCACTTGGGTAACCGGTTTGCCACCCGTTTCTCCCTTGCCCATTACAGCAATATTTTGGTTTTTAAGCCATTGTTTAAAATCCATATTTTTTTCGTTTGTTTGATGTTGGACTCTTTTGAGAATTTCCAAAATAGCTAGACCTAAAGGCATGAGGAAAGGAGAATTGGCATGAAAGCCATCTACGTCTTTTTCCGGTTTTACAGCTAAAATAATTTCTTTGCCGTCCAAATGTTTCGGGACAGGAAGTTGAACAATTATGCCGTGAACATTCTTGTCATTGTTAAATTGTCCAATTCTTTTTAATAGCTCTTGTTGTTCAGTTTCCGCCGGTAGTCTAAGGATGGTTGTTTTTATGCCAACAAGAGAAGTTTTTAATTCTTTTTGTCTAACATATGCGGCAGAGGCCGGATCATCCCCAACTAAAATAATTACTAAGTGAGGCTCTATTCCTTTTTGTTTATAATCCTGCGTTTTTTGGGCTAGTTTTTGAAGAATATCCTGGGCAATTGCTTTTCCGTCAATTTTCATTATTATTAGCTTTCTTCAACACATGTTGCAGAAGTAATGCAATCGGATGGATTAGAAAACCTCATAAGAATTACTCCTTGTGTTGCTCTGGATAATTTTGGAACAGAATCAATTTCCAGCTTTACTACCTGTCCTCTTTTGGAAGTCATAATAATTTCTTTACAATTGGCGGGAATAATTTGCGCTGTTGCAACTTTTCCTGTTTTTGCTGTAACTTTCGCTACTTTTACGCCTTGCCCTCCCCTACTCTGCTTGTGAAATTGATTGGCAGGAGTTTTTTTACCAAGACCTTTTTCCATAAGCGTTAGAAGATCCGGGTTATCTCCTTTGGCAATAACATCCATGCCAACAACCTGGTCATCTGCCGCTAACTTAATTCCTCTAACTCCTCTTGTATTTCTGCCTAAGGGTCTTGCAGATTTTTCCGAAAATCTTATTGCTTTTCCGTTTTTTGAAAAGATTAAAACATCATCATCACCTGTTGTTAAATTACTCCACACGAGCTCATCGTTTTTATCCAGTTTTATAGCCGCAATGCCATTTCGTCTGATATTTTCAAATTCCGATAACTGTGTCTTTTTGACCGTGCCGTTTCTGGTTGATAAAAATACATAATCACTTTTGTTTCCTTTAAGATTATAGACTACAAATGATTCAACTTTTTCTCCTGCCTCAATATTTAATAAATTAATAATGGCTGTGCCCTTACTTGTTCTTTGAGATTCCGAAATTTCAAAAACCCGCAGCTGGTAAACTTTTCCTTTATTAGTAAAGAAAAGGATGTTATCGTGTGTTTGGGCGCTTCTAATGTTCATAATGCTATCTTCGTCTTTTGTAGTCATGCCTTTTACGCCTTTGCCGCCGCGGTTTTGTGTTCTAAAACTGTTTAGAGATTGGCGTTTTATGTAACCGGTTGTGGTAAGAGTTACAACAGTTGGTTCGTTTTGAATAAGATCCTCATCGGAAAACTCTCCTACCTTGCCTTTAAAAACGCGGGTTCGGCGCTCGTCGCCATATTTTTGTTTCAGAAAAGTAAGCTCCTCTTTTATAACGGTTAAGATTTTTTCCGGATGAGAAAGCAAGTCTTCCAAATAGGCAATTGTTTCTTTAACCATAATAAGCTCGTCTTCTATTTTTTGCCTTTCAAGCGCAGCCAGACGTCTTAATTGCATATCCAAAATTGCTACCGACTGAATTTCGGAAAGTTTAAACCTGGTAATTAAATTATGCTTTGCATCTTCCTGGTCTTTTGATTCACGGATTGTTTTTATAACAGCGTCAATATGATCAACGGCAATTTTTAAGCCCTCCAAAATATGGAGTCTTGCTTTTGCTTGTCTTAATTCAAATTCAGAACGCCTAACAACAATTGCATAACGGTGTTTAAGGTATTCAAGCAGTATTGTTTTAAGATTAAGCGTTTGAGGCGTGTTATCAACAAGCGCAACAATATTTGCCGGAAAGATTGTTTGCAAATTAGTATGCTTATATAGATTGTTTAAAACTTTTTTTGGTACCGCATCGCGTTTAAGCTCTACAACAACTCTAATGCCGTGGCGGTCGGACTCGTCTCTTAGGTCTGTAATTCCTTCGATCTTTTTTTCTTTGGCTAAATCTGCAATTCTGGCAACAAGTAAAGCTTTGTTTACCTGGTACGGAAGTTCGGTAATAATAATTGCAGATTTTCCCTGACCGATATCTTCTATTTCTGCTTTTCCTCTAATTATTACTCTTCCTCTACCTGTTGTATATATATTTTTTATTTCGGCTGAATCGTAAATTGCTCCATGGGTTGGGAAATCAGGACCTTTAATGTATTCCAAAAGTTCATCAACGGTAACTTCAGATGTTAAAGAAACAGAGGGGCTAAATGAGACAGAGGGGGCTACTTCGCCATTTGGCTCTTTTGTCTCTCTTAGCCCTTTTTCCACTTTTGTTTTTCCGATCATGTGAACGATTGCGTCTATAACTTCGCCCAAATTGTGCGGAGGAATTTTGGTTGCCATACCAACGGCAATACCCTCTGACCCCATTAAAAGTAAATTTGGTAATTTTGCCGGAAGAAAAGTAGGTTCTTTAAGTGTTGCGTCAAAGTTTGGAATAAAACCAACTGTTTCTTTATCTAAATCATAAAGCATTTCGGAGGTAATAGCTGCCATTCTGGCTTCTGTATAACGCATGGCAGCCGGCGGATCTCCGTCCATGGAACCAAAGTTTCCCTGTCCGTCAATAAGCGGATATCGCATTGAAAAATCTTGTGCCAAGCGAACCAATGCATCGTAAATCGGCATGTCTCCATGAGGATGGTATTTACCCATAACCTCTCCGACAATTTTTGCCGATTTTGAATATTTTGCGCTGTGTGTGAGGTTTAATTCGTGTAGAGCAAAAAGAATTCTTCTGTGAACCGGTTTTAGACCGTCTCTTACGTCCGGAAGCGCCCTTGAAACAATAACACTCATTGCGTAATCAAGGTACGCCTTCTTCATTTCTGTTGATATTTCTGTTTTTTGTAATTTACCAATATTCATAATTAAATCTCAAAACTCAAATGTCAAAGCTCAAATCTACAAATTAGATCTTAAATCATCAATCCTACTTTACTTCCGTTGTCAATTCAATTTTTCCGCATTTAGGACACTTGTAAGCAAAAACTCGCTTGCCTATCTTTGGAAACATATTTGCTACTTTCATTAGTCCTTGATTTACGGAACTCCAAGAAGTTCCATAATCAGATAAAGAACCTTTCTCCATACCACTTTTACAAATTGGACAATTCATAATAAATTCACCACTTTTTTAGTCATTGCGAGGAATCCCGAGCTTGTCGAGGGACGACGAAGCAATCTCAATTCCGATTGGATTGCCGCGCTTCGCTCGCAATGACAAGAAATCATTTCAAAGATTTCTTTATTTCTTCCAACGCCGCTTCTCTGCTTTTCCACTCTTTAATCTTTACCCATTTGCCCGGTTCTAATGTTTTGTAATTCTCAAAAAAGTGCTTGATTTTGTTTTTTGTCGCATCCGGAATGTCGTTTACATCTTTGTATGAACCGAACAACGGGTCAATCTTAACAGATGGTACAGCAACAACTTTTGTATCAATACCCGCTTCGTCTTCCATCTCGAGCATGCCGATTACTGTGCTTGGGATCACAACTCCAGACTGTACGCTGTATTCGCTTAAGACCAATACATCCAGAGGATCGCCATCGTCTGCTAATGTATTTGGCACAAATCCGTAGTTTGCCGGAAACAGCATTGCTGTATGTAAAAATCGATCTACCATAATAACACCACTGTCTTTATCCAATTCGTATTTAACATTGCTGTCTTTTGGAATTTCAACAAAAATATTTACTTGTCCTTCTGCTGTATTTTTACCTGCTGGTATTTTTTTAATATCCATCTTTTATTCACCCCCTTTAATTAGTTCAAAGTTTAAAGTGCAAAGTTTAAAGTTAAAGAATATTTATATAAAATAAAGTACCTTCACTTTTAATACTTCGACTTCGCTCAGTATTATCTCTTCAAGAGCCTGAAATATGCTTTCAGAGCCGAAGGCCTGAGTACAATCGAGTACAATCGAAGGATAACTTTTAATTTTGAATTTTGAACTAAATTAAATATCCAATGTCGCTGTCTTCGCGTTTGATTGGATAAAGTGTTTTCTTGGCGGGACTTCGTCACCCATAAGCATGGTAAATGTTGCGTCTGCTTCTTCCGCGTCATCAATTGCCACCTGTTTTAATATCCGGTTTGTCGGGTTCATGGTTGTTTCCCATAATTGATCGGCATTCATTTCTCCAAGACCTTTGTATCTTTGGATATTGATTACAAAGCTATTTTTCTTGCCACTATTTATTTCTTTTATTATGTTATCTTTTTCATCATCAGAATATGCGTATTTTACATCTTTGCCATGCGCAATTTTGTAAAGCGGAGGTTGGGCAATATATAAAAAGCCTTGTTTTATAACTTCTGGTAAATGTCTATAAATAAAAGTTAGCAACAGAGTTTCGATGTGTTCTCCGTCTACGTCTGCGTCGGTCATAATAATAATGCGGTGGTAGCGGAGTTTTTCAAAATTAACCGTCTCCCCTATTCCCATGCCAAGGGCAATAATAAGATTTTTTAATTCTTCGTGTTCGATAATTTTATCAAGCCTTGCTCTTTCGGTATTTAAAATTTTTCCGCCAATCGGCAAAATTGCCTGAAACTTTCTATCTCTTCCGGATTTTGCTGTTCCTGCAGCAGAATCTCCTTCTACCAGGTAAAGCTCAGACAACTCCGGTTTTTTCTCCTGGCAGTCAGCTAACTTTCCGGGAAGAGACGATCCTTCTAAAGCGCCTTTTCTTAGAATTGCATCTTTTGCCGCTTTTGCCGCCAAGCGGGCTTTGGCTGCCAAGTAAACTTTTTCTAAAATTCTTCTTGCTTCGGATGGGTTTTCTTCAAAAAAAGTGTTTAATCCCTCTTTTACAATTTGTTGAGTAAGTGGTTGAATCTCGGAATTTCCCAGTTTTCCTTTTGTCTGGCCTTCGAATTGAATTCTATCCTGAGGCATTTTGATAAATACAACTGCGGTTAAGCCTTCTCTTGTGTCATCTCCTACAATTGAGTCTTCTTCCTCTTTAAAACTGCCGATTTTTTTACCGTAATCGTTAACTGCGCGGGTCAAGGCCATTCTAAACCCAGTTAAGTGAGTTCCACCGTTAATAGTGTTAATAACATTAACGTAGCTTTCAACATTTTCGGCAAAACCATCATTAAATTGCAATGCAACTTCTACTTCCACATCGCCTTCCATTTTTTTTATAAAAATTGTTTTGTGTAGCGGGCCTTTATTTTCGTTAATTTTTTCAACCAAAGATTTTATTCCGCCTTCAAAAAAATAATGGGTTTCTTTAGGAGTTTCGTTTCTGTAATCAAGTAAATGAAAATAAATACTTGGAATCAGATATGCTCTTTCTCTTAAGGCTTTTTTAACAATTTCAAAATCAAATTCCAAAGTTTGGAATATCTGGCTATCCGGATAAAAAGTAACAGTTGTCCCGTTAGGCGCCTTTTTGTCAAAAACTTTAGTTTCCAATTTTGTTTCTGCAACTTCTTTTACTGGTCCTTTTGTTAGTCCTCTTGAATATTCCTGGCGATATAACTTACTGCCTCTTCTGACTTCTACCCAAACCCATTCAGACAATGCATTTACAACAGATGCTCCTACTCCGTGAAGACCTCCGGAAACCTTATAAGCAGAACCGCCGAATTTTCCTCCCGCATGCAGTTTGGTCATTACTATTTCAAGTGCAGATTTTTTGTAAGCAGGCATTATGTCAACCGGGATACCTCGGCCGTCATCAATAACGGTTGCGCTGCCGTTTTTATTAAGTATTGTCCAGACATTTTTTGCATAACCGGCTAACGCTTCGTCAACGGCGTTATCTATGATTTCCCGTAAGGATTCATGAAGTCCTGTAACATCGGTTGAACCGATGTACATACCCGGCCTTTTTCTTACTGGTTCTAGGCCTTCTAGGACTTGAATATGCTGTGCTGAATATTCAGGGGATTTGGATTGTGGTGTTGATTTTGATGCCATAAACTATAGAGATATTATACCAAATTTTGCTGAAATTTTCCAGAAGAAATTTATGTTCCTTCTTGCCAACTGGAGAGATATTTTTTTTGTTCGCCTGTTAGCCTATCGATGCTGACTCCCATTGCCTTTAACTTAAGCATTGCGATTGTTTGGTCGAGTTTTTTTGGCAAAACATAGACTTTGTTTTTTAATTTCCCTTTGTTTTTAACAAGCCATTCTGCTGCTAGTGCTTGGTTGGCAAAACTCATATCCATAACTTCTGCAGGATGTCCCTCGGCTGCTCCCAAATTTACCAATCTTCCTTGAGCTAAAAGATAGATTTTTCGTCCGTTTGGCAATACATATTCTTCCAAATTGTTTCTCATGGTTCTTTTTGACTTTTTTATTTTTTCCATGTAGGCAACATCAATTTCAACATCAAAATGGCCGGTGTTAGATAAAACAACGCCGTCTCTCATGTTTTCAATTTGGCTTGAATTAATAACGTGTTTGTTGCCGGTAGCAGTTATTATAATGTCCGCAATTTTTAAAGCAGAACTTAATTTCATTACTCTAAATCCATCCATAACAGCCTCTAAAGCTTTTACCGGATCAACTTCGGTTACGATAACATTTGCTCCCATACCTTTTGCTCTTGATGCTACTCCACGAGCACACCAGCCATAGCCAACAACCACAAAAGTTTTTCCGGCCAAAAGCATATTGGTTGCTCTTATTATTCCATCGATTGATGATTGACCTGTTCCATATCTATTGTCAAACATATGTTTAGTATCGCTATCGTTTACTGCAATAACCGGAAACTCCAGTTTTTTGTCTTTTTCCATTGCTTTAAGCCTTATAACTCCGGTTGTTGTTTCTTCGCTTGAGCCGATAATTTCTTTATTCTGGTTTTTTCTGTCTTTATGAAGAAGCGTTACCAAATCTGCACCGTCATCCATAGTAATTTGCGGATGGAAATCTAAAACCTGATTAAGATGTTTGTAATAAGTTGTATTGTCCTCCCCTCTTATAGCAAAGGTTGGAATATCATAATTTATTGCTAAAGAAGAAGCCACTTCGTCTTGGGTAGAAAGCGGATTTGAAGCACAAAGCGCAACTTTTGCGCCACCTTTTTTTAGGGCAATTACTAAATTTGCCGTTTCTGATGTTACATGTAAACAAGCGCCGATTGTTAATCCTTTTAAGGGTTTTTCTTTTTCGAAGCGCTCCGAAATTAATCGAAGCACACGCATTTGCTGCATTGCCCACTCAATCTTTAGTTTTCCTTTGTCTGCAAGCTTAATGTCTTTTACGTCGTAGTTAGTCATTAATTTTACAATTCTACCATCTCTTCAAATGCTTGTACATACCTTTTTTTGAATTCATCAATTGTAAACTTATGCTTTTGTGTTCCGTATTGTTCTATAGCATAAACTGCGGCTGTTGCGCCGATTTGTCCGCAAACTTTCAATTCAAGGTTTTTTAGATATCCTGTTAAAAATCCTGCAATGTAAGCATCCCCTGCTCCAGTGGGATCAACAATTTTAAGCGGTTTGGCAACGCCAACATTATATTTCTCACTCTTTTTTTCTATCAATGATCCTTTCTCGCCAAGTGTTGTAATAACGATTTTATTTTTTCCAAGCAATTGTTCTTTAGTTATTCCTGTTTTTTTAGAAATTAGTGCTAATTCATAATCATTTCCAATAAGTATTTCTGCGCCGTCTACGCCATTTTCTAACTGTTCTTTAGTTATTCTTGGAATTTGTTGGGCAGGGTCATACAAATATGGTATGCCAAGTTTTTTTGTCTGATTTACAAATTTATTCATGGCATCGGGCATGGTTGGAGCAATAACTACAAAATCAGTATCTTTTTCTATCGATAAATCAACGTCTTTACGCATGGCTCCTGGATAAAATCCGGCTATTTGGCAATTATTTTTATCGGTAATCATAAACATATTTGCCGTGAATTCATTTCTAACTTCATTTATATAATGTGTTAAAACTTCGACTTTTTCCAGATGTTTTTTGTAGGTTTCGAAATCATTTTCTCCGGCTGAAGAAAGAATAAAAGATTGTTGTTTTAACAATGCAAGATTGTAAGCGATGTTGCCTGCAACTCCGCCGAAATTTTTGGAAAAATTGTGAGCTAAAAAAGAAACAGAAAGGGTTTTTAATTTGTCGGGCAAAATATTTTCCTCAAAGCTTTGAGGAAAATCCATAATATAATCAAAGGCCAAAGATCCGGTGACAACAATTTTTTTCATCAACTACTATTTTATCAGAAAATAGAAACTTCTAAAAGTTTAATTTTGAAATATTTTGAAAATATTCCGATATGGGATCGGAACAAATACGACGAAACGGTACAGCCATTGTTTAATAATATTACTCCAGAATAAGATGTTTAATGTTTTCCAGTTTTCGAGCATAATCAGCTTGATCATCTATAATCATTTTATAAGATTCTTTGTTTTTAAAATGTGAAAGCACTTCTTCTGTGTTGCAGAAACCAGATTGTTGACCAAGATATTCAGGATAAGAGGAATATTTATAAGTATGCAGTTTATTAATTTCGATTATATAAGAAGAAACTGGATTAAGATGTATATATCTGCTAACATGAATTAATTGTTCATCGTCCTCTATTCTTGATGCCCCAAAATTTCCTTGAAAAAGATGTCCTATTCTTTCTTGGCGAGTGTTAAAATAATGACTAAAGCTATTAGTTATTTTCCCCATAAATTTGGAGACCCCATTATCTAATAATTGTTTTAGAAGAATGTGAACGTGATTCGGCATAAGGCAGAATGCAAAAATATCCACAAGTTTTGCTGATGATTTTTGTAAACTGAAGAATATATTTTCTTTTTCCTCTCTAGAAAGTCTTCTAAAGTAAGAATATTTTATTGGACAGTTTTTAAAGCGGTAATAATTCATTAATTCAATAAATCTTAAACAATCATTGCTACGTAAAAATATTGGTCTTTTTTCGACACCTCGATTATAAACATGATAGATTTCATTAATTGCAAGTATGGTTTTTCGACGCGCCATAGTTTTTAGATGTTATTTCAATTAAATCAACAAAATTACCGGATTGTCAATAGAATAACGATATGGGATCGGAATAGATATAACGATGTGGTACAAAAGTGTCTTAGTTCATGTTTTAATCTAAATAGAAGCAAGTAATTTTGGTAAATGAGCAATATCTGGAATAATATATTTTATTTTTAATTTTTTTGCTTCATCTTTTGAAAGATGACCAGTTAAAACAATTACAGGTGTTATGCCTGCTTTTAACGCCATTTCTACATCACTTTTTGCATCAGTAACATATATAGCTTCGTTTTTATGTACTCTGTAACGATCAACGATCATATTCAACATATATGGCGAGGGTTTTTTGTTATCTGGATTTTCGATATCCGAGTTCGATATTATTATTTTAAAGTACTTTTCTAATTTGAATTGCTTGGTTAAAATCTCTAAGCGTTTTCGTCTCATTCCTGCCCCAATCACTAATGTATATAATTTTGAAAGACGCGTTAAGACGCCTTTTGCTCCTTTTATTAATTTAATGTTTATACTGAAAAGCGGTGACCAGTAATATTTTTCGTATATTTTAACAGCTTTTGGAAGAATTTCCGGGTGCTCTTTTAATAATAATTGCAATTGATACTTATATCCTTTTCCCCAAATTTGAAGTATTCGTTTTCGTTCTTCAGATGGGTCAAGCGAAACCCCAACTGTTTCTAGTGTTTTATGATAACATCTGAAATATCCCTCATTTGAGCCTGTTATAATAACACCATCAAAGTCAAAAATAACCAACTTAACCATATTGGTTTCCTTTTCGTTGCCAATCATTAATTGCTTCTCGATGTTTGTATGCTATATGTTCTGGAAGTTCATTTATAAAAAAATAATGCCAACTTTTGTCCTCTTTACCTAATTTAATTTCGCCATTTAATTTACCGTGATAAATAATATCGATATGAATTCCCCTTGGGTCATTATCTATTCTATACACGCCTATTAAGCCTTCAACAATTACATCAGATCCTATTTCTTCTTTTGCTTCTCTTTTTATTGCCAGTTCTGCAGTTTCTTCATGTTTAATAAAGCCTCCTGGTAAAACCCAATATTCTTTAAAAGGATCACTTGCTTTTTGTAACATGAGGATTTTATTATCTTTTTTAAGAATTATGCTTGTAACAGGTTTTGGGTTATTCCAAAAAATAAAATCACAATTAGTGCACGCTTTAACTTCTTCATCGTCAATTGTTTTAAGAATTAATTTGTTTGCACAATACGGGCAGAATGTGTAAAAGCCTTTTTCGTTTTTAGGTTGCATGAGATAATTATATCTTATCAGATAATCTAAGAAAAAGGTTTTCGAGAATAAGGCGGGGGGAGACATTGGTAGTGGAAATAATAGTGTGAGTTTTTTGGAAAGATGTTAACAAGTTAAGATATTTAGCTTCCGACCCCTGGGGCTTCGGCCGTGAGTCCTCGACTCTGAGACTCGGACTCGAAGAGCTCAGCCGAATCGGTTGCCGCACGGAAATATTTTCAATAATCCAATTCCTTAGTACCAGAATCATCTTCTTAAGCCAAAGAAGTGCTTCTTCTTTATTGCCAGATAAATCTTGAGCGAGTTTTAATTTTTCTCCTATTCCGGCTGACATCAATGTTTCTAAAACTTTTTGGTATTCATCAAGTTCTTTTTTTGAATATTCACTTTGTTTGTCATTCAATTCAATAATTCTACATCTGGATATTACAGTCGGTAATAAAGAATCAACATTTGATGTAATTAAAATAATAATGGCGGCTGGAGGGGGTTCTTCAAGTATTTTCAAAAGCGCGTTTTGTGCTTCAATCGTAAGAGTTTCTGCGTTTTTAATCACAATCGCTTTTAATTTATCTTTTATCGGTGTTAAGTATAAGTTTTTCTGAATTATTCTAATACTTTCTATGCCAACACTCTTTTCCTGTTCAACTACATTAATATCAAATGGGCTTATATTTTTTTCTTTGTAGAAGTTTGATAAATATTCCTCGGCTAGTTTTTTATTTTTTACCGTAATAATAAAACTTTGCATCCTTGACATTATAGCTTATTTTTACTTACTATTAAACTAATGCCCGATTTACAAAATGGTTCTAATCAAGTACAAAATTCGCCTCAACAGCCAAGCTTAAATGGGGTTGTTCAAGATCAATCAATTTCAACACAACCCCAAACTATAGTTGATATGCTTTTTTCAGATCACCTCGTTACTCCAGAGCAGTACGAGGAAATAAAGGTTAAAAGTGCTTCGGAGAATAAGTCACCGGAAACTATTCTACGGGAAATGAATATTGTTTCGGGCGATAAGATTATTCAGGCAAAAGCTAAGATTCTCGGCGTGCAATTTATTTCTTTAGATACTACCTCTTTTTCTCCTCAAGCCATGAGCTTTATTCCAAGAGCAGTGGCTGAACGTTTTAATCTTATACCGTTTTTATATGACGAAAAAACAAAAACTCTTTCAATTGCCATGAGTAATCCGGCCGATTTAGACGCGCTTTCTTTTGTTAGGCAAAAAACAGGGCTTTTGGTCAAACAATTTGCTGCTTCTTTAGCGGATGTAAAAAAAGCAATCGTACAACAATATCGCCAAGAACTTGTAAGCGAAGTTGGACTCGCTCTTAAGGAAACAGAAGAACAAGACAAGGCAAAAACAATAGACAGTTCTCAAATATCACAAATAATTAAAGATGCGCCTATTGCAAAAATAGTATCTACTATTTTAGAGTATGCGGTAAATAGCAGGGCTTCGGATGTGCATATTGAGCCTCAGGAAGATAGAGTTAGAGTTCGTTATAGAATAGATGGTATTTTGTATGATCGGTTGAGCCTGCCGGTAAGTGTACGCGAATCAGTTACTTCACGCATTAAAATCTTATCCAGCATGAAGATAGATGAGCATCGTACTCCTCAAGACGGCAGGTTTAATTTTAAAGTTGGCGAAAGCGAGGTAGATCTTCGTATCTCTGTTTTGCCAACGGTGTTTGGTGAAAAAATAGTTATGAGACTTCTTAGAAAATCAGGCGGTATACCAACTCTAACAGATCTTGGGCTAGGTGGTACTGCTTTAAAAAATTTGGAAACAGCAATACTACGTCCGCACGGTATTATTATTGTTTGCGGGCCAACAGGAAGTGGTAAAACAACTACGCTTTATGCTCTTTTATCCAGACTTAATACAACACGTGTAAATATTTCATCACTTGAAGATCCGGTTGAGTACCAAATATCAGGAGTAAATCAGGTGCAAATAAATCCTGGCGTTGGTCTTACTTTTGCTACAGGGCTGCGTGCGTTTTTAAGACAAGATCCTAATATAATTCTGGTAGGTGAAATTAGAGACAACGAAACTACCGATTTAGCTCTTCAGGCATCTCTTACGGGACATTTGGTTTTTTCAACGTTGCATACTTCAAACGCTGCCGGCGTACTGCCAAGACTTATAGATTTGGGAGCAGAACCTTTTCTTCTAGCTTCCACTATGAATGCGATGGTTGGGCAAAGAATCGTTAGAAAAATTTGTCAGCAGTGTAAAGAAGCATATACCCCGCCTCCTCAAATCGTTGAGGAAATAAAAGCTATTTTAGGCAAGCTTTTTCCGAAAGAAAATGCGGAAATAAAATTATACAAAGGAAAAGGATGCATCGAGTGTGGAAACTCAGGTTATATTGGCAGGATGGGAATATTTGAGGTATTAACTGTTTCTGAAAAAATTGCGCAGCTTATTTTAGAGCATCCGGATAGTGCTACAATTGAAAAGCAGGCAGTACTTGAAGGAATGATTACCATGAAACAGGATGGTTATCTTAAGGTATTGCAAGGCGTTACAAGTATAGAGGAAGTATTAAGAGTAGCACAGGAATAAAATAAATTTAAAGTTCAAAATTAAAAGTTATCCTTCGATTGTACTCAGGCCTTCGGCTCTGAAAGCATATTTCAGGCTCTTGAAGAGATAATACTGAGCGAAGTCGAAGTATTTCAGGATTTATTAAGTTTAACTATCAAAAATAATGCATCGGATTTGCATCTGATTACAGGTATTCCACCGTCTGTTAGGATTGATGGTTCACTTACCTATCTTTCAAATTATACCCCATTAAGCGGAGAGGATATAGAATCAATGGTTTACTCCCTTTTAACACCGGAGCAAAAAGAATTATTGCTTGCAAATAAAGAGCTTGATTTTTCTTTCGGATTTGGCCAGGGAGCTTATGGTGATACAGGAAGATTTCGTATAAATGCTTATTATCAAAGAGGATATTTGTCTGCGGCATTGCGTTTTTTGCCGCCGGTTATAAAAACTATAGATGATCTTCGTTTGCCTAAAATTTGTCATAGTTTTGCTAAATTAAGGCAAGGCTTTGTTTTGGTGGTTGGCCCTACGGGACATGGAAAATCGACTACATTGGCTGGTATTATAAACGAAATAAATCTTACAAAGGATTGCCATATTCTAACTATCGAAGACCCAATTGAGTACATATATCCTAAAGGTAAAAGTATATTTTCTCAAAGAGAAATGGGAATAGATACTCATTCTTGGACACTTGCTTTGCGTTCGGCTTTAAGAGAAGATCCGGACGTGGTTTTAGTTGGCGAAATGAGAGACGCAGAAACAATGGCAGCGGCAATTACCATTGCAGAAACAGGTCATTTGGTTTTTTCTACCCTTCACACAAACTCGGCATCTCAAAGTGTAGATAGAATCATTGATTCTTTTCCCAGCCATCAGCAGGGGCAAATACGGTCGCAATTGGCCTTAACGTTAAAAGGGATTGTTTCTCAAAGACTTTTGCCTCAAATTAATGGCGGTAGAGTTCCTGCCGTTGAGATACTTATCGGCACATCGGCTGTAGCAAGTAATATTAGAGAGGGAAAATCTCACCTTATAGATTCGGTCATACAAACATCTCAGGAAGTTGGCATGATAACTCTTGAGTCATCTCTTGCGCAGCTGGTGCTTTCCGGATCAATTAGTCTTGAGGTAGCAAAAAGTTACGCAATTCATCAGGATGAACTCTCCAGAATGGTAGGATAATATGAAGTTGGTCTACAGGGTAACCACAAGAGATGGAAAGATAATGAAAGGGGTCATTGAGGCAAAAGGTATAAACGAGGCAGCAGCATATCTAAGAACAAAAAACCTTTTGCCGATTAGTATTACGTTAAAAGAAAATACAGGCATTGCTAATTTTTTTAATTTCTTAAATAAATCAAATGAGGCAGATCTGGTATTTTTTACAAGACAAATTGCATCAATGCTTACATCCGGATTAACTCTAGTACAGTCTCTTTCTATCCTTAAAGACCAGGTTCAAAATCCTTTTATGGCAGAAACGGTTAGTAACATTTTAAGCGATATCGAGGAAGGAAAAACTTTTTCTTTTGCAATTACAAAATATCCAAACATATTTACCTCGATTTATGTTTCTCTTATTCAGGCAGCGGAAACATCAGGACTTTTGGATAAAGTACTTTTTCGTCTTGCAGAAAATTTGGAAAAACAGCAAAAACTTAAAAGCACAATTAAAGGGGCGCTTCTCTACCCTGCAATTGTAATTACGGGTATGATTATTGTAATGGTTATTATGATGATATTTGTTATTCCCCAGCTCTCTGTGCTTTATGACAATCTTAATATTCCTTTGCCGTTACCTACCAAGATTGTTGTAGGAATATCAAAATTTACCATTGTATTTTGGCCGTTGGTTTTTGCTTTAATTGTTTTGTTTATATTTTTGTATAAACGTTGGTATGCAACTGAATCGGGTAAGCTTATTGTAGATGATTTAACGCTTAAAACTCCTGTGTTTGGTAAGATTATAAGACAGTCTATTCTTACGGAATTTACCAGGACTTTAGGGCTTTTAATCGGTAGTGGTACTTTAATCGTCGAGTCGCTAAAAGAAACTTCAAGCTCTGCCGGTAACATATTGTATCGAAGTGCAATAGAAGGAGTTAGTAGGAGGGTTGAAAAAGGCGTTGGAATTGCGGATGCAATGTCTGTGTCCCCCCTTTTCCCCCCTATCGTGGTTCAGATGGTAAAAATAGGAGAACAAACCGGAAAGGTTGATGAATCGCTTACAAAACTCTCCGAATATTTTGAGCGGGAGGTAGATCAATCTGTAAAAACGTTAACAACAGCAATGGAGCCATTTATCATGGTTATTCTTGGAATTGGAGTTGCATTTTTAATTATTTCGATTATTACTCCAATATATAATCTTACGACTGCAATCAAATAAATGTTGACATTACCTTAAGTCTTATTTTAGACTTAGTCTATAGCAATGCAAAATTTTAGCTTGGTTTCCAGTAGATCACAAAAAATTTTAGAAGGACTAATTCTTGCTTTATTAACTCTTGTTGTTTACCTATTTACGATAAATCCCCTAACAAAACCTTATGCAATATATGCTTTAGTTTTGTGTCTTGCCCTTTTAGGAATTATTAATTTTGTATTTATTAAATTTGTTAAAAAACCCGCAGACAAGTTAGTTGAAAAAAATACATTCAGAATACTTATTTTTACAATAACAACGGCTGTTTTACTGTGGGTTGGTAGTACGGGGTGGTTTTTGTCGCCGTTTTTTTATCTACTTTATCTTCTTGCAATATCGCTTGGATTTCTTTTTAGTACATCGGTTTCCTTTTCTTTTATTTTGGTCCTTATTGGAGTATTGCTTCCCAATATCGGCTCAATCAGTTCGGGACTCGATCTTGTTTCGTTATTATCTTTACTCCTTATGGTTCCCCTATCCTACTTTTTGCGAAGAGAGTATTTGCGCAGAATAGAGAGAGAAAAAAAGATTTTAATTTTACAAGAAGAACATAAAACATTCGAAAATAAAGTTGAAGAAATTTTGTCAAATAAAGTCAGTAAAATTGCAACAGACTTGCGTGAGCCTCTTAATGATATTAAACAACTCGCGATTTACATTCAAAAAACGGCGACAAAAAATGAAAAAGAAAAGATAAAAAGAGTTATTAATTCAAGTGAAAAAGCGCTGCAAAAACTAAAGGACTTTGAAGAAGAGACAACAGGGAAAATACTTGTTGAAACGAAGCAATAGATCTTACTGTTGTAAAGTTTTTTTTACATCTTCGAGTAACTGATCTGGCGTAATATCCGTTTTTATTATATACGAAGTTGCTCCTTTATCTATCGCCTCTTTTACAATGGAGTCATGAGCAAGATTTGTAAGAAGTAAAATCGGACCGTTTTTTGTTGCCGGCGGGTTTTGGCTTAGTGACGTTAATACTCCCAATCCGTCCAGCCTTGGCATAACAACATCTAAAAGAGTAAGATCATATCCGCCTTGTTGTAGTTTTGTTAAGCCGTCAACGCCATCTTCTGCAGTTTCTACGGCGTAACCTGCATCTTTAAGAACTTCTTCATACAGTTCCCGAAGATATTGGTCATCATCAACAATTAAAACCCTCTGCGCCATAAAAAAACAGTAACATAGGATAATATTAAAGTCAAGGATTTTATAATATATGATAAAATGATGACTTAAGTCATGAGTATAACAGCCTATAGTTGAATTAAGCTCAGGAATATCATATAATCAATTATTAAATTTTAAGTACTTAAAATTTAGTCTTTTTATGACAAGTAATACTGAATTAAGTTTATTACAGGAATCTGCTATAAATGCTGATCAGGTAATTAGAAATACGAGAGTTTTGGCGGCAACAACGCCTGAATTGCAGCAGCAGGCAAATAGACTTGTGGCACAAGGTTATCGTAACCTTGCTAATCCCCCACTAGATTTAAATGAAGTATGCAAAGATCTTGTTCTTGATGGTTACAATAGCGAAGGCCGTTCTGCAACAATAATTACTTTAACAAAAAATCCCTGTACCGGTGAGGAATCGATTTCTGGAACAGTTAGGGTTGTCTTTGGAGCAGAGCAAAGAAATCCAGGTGATCCTGAGCCAATTGATGCAATGCATTTATTATCAACTCTAAACTGGCCTCATGAAGAACAAGGCTTAAGCGTAGCTCAAATTGCGGAGTTAGGTAGATTTGCAATTCCTTCTGAATTTAGGATTGATGCTATGTTAAAAAATGGTGTGGATACCGCAATTACCCGAATGCTTTTTGATGAGGCAGTTCGTGTTGCAAGAGCTCGAGGGATTGAAATGCTTTATGCAATAATGCCAGGCTACGTTAAAAGAATTACGCAGCGAGCCGATATTAATTCCGTTGAAATTGGTGGTGTTACCCTTAGAGATACCCCTTCTGCTAATGAAATCTTTAACAGATATAACGTTTACTGGCATAGAGGAGGTCCTAAACTTTATTTATTTTCTGATTTTCCTTTAAGAAATGGCCAAATAAAGGGAGACGACGCAACATCATTTCTTGCAACGCATGTGGAAACACCTGGAAGACAGATTAAAGAAAATACTATTCCACATGTAAATCTTTTTCCAATTGCGGAAGCAGAAGCAAGAAAAGTATTTATGGAAGCATTAATTTCTCTTCCTAAGGCTGAAAGCCTTGCGGAATGGAGTTCTAGCGATCCTGAGGCAATATATAATGAAGCAAAAGTAAGGGGAATAGTTGTTGATAATCTTGATGTTCAATTAAGAGATGCTGTTAAAACTGGAGTTTTATCTCAAGAAGAAGCTAAAACGCATTATGGTACATTTGTTGAGTATCCTTGGAAAGTTAAAGGGAGGTTTGTAAGAGTTTTAAATCATGAACAATTTTATCAATTAGCGTTTTCTCGCAATAGACATGTAATTTCTGAGCAAGGTCAGGAAAGATTAAAAAATGCACGCATTGGAATAATCGGTCTTGGTGTTGGTAGTGCTTGTGGATATCTCCTTGTGCTTTCTGGTGCAGAGCATATTAAAATATGCGAAGGTGGATTGCAGCAAGTGCACCGTCATAATCGGGCAATAGGCTCTGATACTTCCAAAGTTGGTATGAATCAGGGAAAACTTTGGGCAGAATTAGCTTTAAAAGTAAATCCATATATAGAAATTTCTGGTAATACTCAAAATTTGGGTAACGGTGAAGACGAGGCAAGTATAGAGGAATTTCTTAGTGGACTCGATATGGTTATTGAGGCGGTTGACTCATTGCCTGCGAAACTTCAAGTACGATTGGAAGCAAGAAGAAAAGATTTAATGGCGCAAAATGACCGTTTTATTCCCTTAGTAACAATGCCTTCTGATTTAGGTTTTGCTGGTTTATATCAAGGTGAAGACTCTGGTTCGCCAGTTTTTCAAGGAAGAATGCCAGATGATTTAATTAAATTATTGCAAAGCGGACAACAAGAATTTGACCTTACAACAAAAACTGCGATTGCTGCTTCTGTTATAGGAGTAAAAAATATTCCTCCTAGTTATTTACAGGCTTTACAAGAAGGAAACGCTGCTGGAACTCCGTTTTGGCCACAACCTGGAGTAGCTGCATTTCTTTCTGCATCAATGCTTACAGCAGCTGTTATTAGACGTCTTGAAGGAAAAGCCGTTAAAGACGAGATGATGATAGACTTAGATCGGTTATTAACACCATAGTTTTTATCTTATTTATTATAAATCTGCGCTTAGTAAGTTATCTCTTGAAAATAAATTCTAAAGTAAGTAGGCTATAGATAGTATGGATTTTTTTGTCGTGCTTTTAACGGCAGCTGTTAATATAGTTCTTGGACTTTTTAGTTATATAAAAAATCCAAAAAGTAATACTAATAAACTCTTAGCAATTTTAACTTTTATTTTAGCTTTTTGGTCTATAGCTAATTATTATTCTCTTAATTCTCCGACAGAAGAACAAACACTATTCTGGGTTCGAATGGTAATGCTTATTACCTCTCCTTTGGGGCCGGTTATATTTCTTTTTCTTTCAGTTTTTCCAAAAAGTGAATTGCAAATAAAAAAAACGACATTAATTATTCTAATAATGGCAACATTTTCAGTTGCTTCGATTTCGTTTACTCCTTTAATGTTTTCAAAGGTAGATATAACAAATGGCGTACATCCAACTCCCGGGATTGGTCTTATGTTCTACGGAATATTATTAATTGGGTCACTTATTGCCGGTTTTAAAGTTATTTTTGAAAAATACAAAAAATCTGCAGGTATAATAAAACAACAGCTACAATATTTAGTTTTAGGCGTAATAGTTACATTTACTCTTCAAGCATTTACTAATTTTGTTTTAGTAGTTTTTAATGTGTCTTTTCTTGTAGTATTGGGTCCTACTTTCTCATTAGTATTAGTTGGATTTATTTTCTATGCAATTATTAAACATAGATTTTTAGATATACGTTTAGTTGTTGCTAGGACAGTTGCGTATACATTACTTGTTTTATCTATTGCTGTTTTTTATGTATTGGTTGTATTTAACTTTAGTGAATTAATTCTTGGAAAAAGCATTGATGCAAACCAAGCTTATGCATATTCTGTTGTTACGCTTCTTATTGCCTTTACATTTCAGTCAATTAAACACGTTTTGCAGGGCATAACAGATAAGATTTTTTATAAAGATATTTATGATCCTCAAAAGCTTATAAAAGATTTTTCCGAAATAATGAATTCTACAATAGATTTAGCTGCCCTTACTTTAAATATTTTAGAAAAAGTTAGACAGGATATGAAGGTAACAAAAGGCGCATTTGTGCTTCTGTCTAAGAATAATAACCAGGTAATAGAATACATTGAGCAAAAGGGGTACGATCAGGTTCCGGACATCTCAATAGAAGTTATTAATACATTTTATACCGATAAAAGCCTTATTATTCTGGATGAATTGGAGGAAGGCTTTCTTAAAGAATTAATGAGAAACTTAAATGCTACAGCAGTTTTAAAGCTTGAAGTAAATGCAAAAAGAATAGGTATATTGTTTTTGGGAGAAAAAGCATCCGGCGACATCTATTCTCAGCAGGATGTCGAAATTGCTATACAAAATTCCCAGGAGTACGAAGAAATTAAACAGTTTAACGTAACTTTAAAAGAAAAAGTCGAAAGAGAAACAAGACAACTTACGCAAGCAAACGAAAAACTAAAAGAGCTGGACAAGCTTAAAGATGAGTTTGTATCCCTGGCTTCTCATGAATTACGAACTCCCATGACGGCAATTAAATCATATCTTTGGATGGCAATAGCCGGAAAGGGCGGAGAACTTTCGGAAAAGCAAAAATATTATTTAGACAGAGCATATAATTCGACAGACCGCTTAATTAAACTTGTTAACGATATGTTAAATGTGTCGCGAATAGAATCAGGTAGAATTAAATTAGAAGTAATTAAAGTATCGATACAACGATTGTTGCGGGATGTAGTCGAAGAACTATTGCCAAGAGCGCAGGAATTAGGTATTACTCTGCAGTTAGTTTGTCCTCAGGTATTGCCCGATGTAATGGCAGACGGAGATAAAATTAAAGAAGTAATAATAAATTTAATTGGTAATTCTCTTAAATTCACACCTCAGGGCGGTTCGATTACTCTTTCCTGTCTAGAAAAAAATGAAATGCTCGAAATAAAAGTATGCGATACGGGAGAAGGTTTAAGCGGAGACGACATGCAAAGACTTTTTCAAAAATTCGGTATTTTAGGAAATGATATTTTAAAGAAAAAAAACAATCAGGGAACGGGTCTTGGCCTTTATATTTCTAAATCAATTATAGAACTTCATGGAGGAAAAATATGGGCGCAGTCCGAAGGACTTGGAAAGGGCGCAACTTTTACTTTTACTTTGCCGATATTTAAAAAAGAAGGCGTAAATATAGTTTCTGCACCGGTTGCGCCAAACAATTAATAAAAAATTTTGACCTCTTGACATGCAAAAATAAATATGTTTGACTAAGTATAGAAGAATTTATTTATGAAAAAAATTAGATCATCTGCTGGTTTTACCCTTATAGAACTTTTGGTTGTTATTGGTATTTTAGGAATTTTAGCTTCTTCCCTTATTGCCACAATTGATCCTTTTGAGCAGTTAAAAAAAGGTCAGGATGCAAATGTTAAAAATACTGCAGCCGAATTTGTTAACGCCAATATTCGTTTCTATACTACTCATAATGAACTGCCTTGGGTAAATAATTCAACCTGCTCTTCCGAGGCTGGTGGTACAACACCTTCTGCTAAAAATTTAGCCGGGATGACAACAGGGTGTTTAGGAGCATTAGTAGGCGATGGAGAGTTAAAGCCTGGTTTTACAACAGTTACTAATACTCTTAAAGAAATTTTGGTATCAGGTAACGCGAATGACGTAATTGCATGCTTTAAGCCACAATCAAAAGCTCAGCAAAGAGACGCTAATACAATTTATAACAGCAGCGGAACAGCGACAACCGGATGTGCTTCAACTTCTGGTTCATCAGGCACATATTGCTACTGGTGCGCAAAATAAACATTGAATGTCAGGACTAGGTAAAATAAAAAGGTGGAGTATAATAGCTCCACTTATTTTATTTTTAGTAACATTTTTAATATACCTTCATAACTTATCTTCTAGTGTATATGGTGGAGATGTAGGAGACTTTTTAATTGCTGTAGCTGTAAAAGGTGTTGCTCATCCATCCGGTTATCCACTATTTACAATAATTGGAATTATACTTAGCTATATTCCGCTTAATCAAACCTTAGCCTGGAAAGTTGGGCTTATTTCTGCCTTTTTTTCTTCTCTTGCTGTAGTTTTGATGTATTTAATCTCAAAACTTCTTACAAAAAATGTTTTAGTGAGTATAATTACTGCGTTAACACTTGCTTTCTATTATACTTTTTGGCTCTATGCAGAAGTTGCGGAAGTGTTTGCTTTAAATAACTTTTTTATTCTGCTTTTATTGTTTTTCTCATTACTTTATTTTAAAAAAAAGAAAATAAAATTTTTATATTTTTTGATCTTTTTCGCAGGGTTATCTTTGTCAAATCATGAAGTAATTCTTCTTATTTTTCCGTCGCTCTTTGTTTTGATGTTAAAAACAGATTGGAAAATTTTATTAGAGCCAAAAACTCTCTTAAAATGCTTGTTGTTATTTTTTCTTGGGTTTCTACCTTATGTTTATATTCCATTTGCTGCTTTAAATAATCCTAGCCCCCCATTGGATTGGGTAGGAAAAGTTACGTTCGAAAATATATTGAAAGTAATACTTCGCCAAGACTATGGTTGGGCGCCCAGTAAAATCCCCTTTTCTTATATCCATTTATTATCTCTCAAGACTTATTTTAAGGTTTTACTAATAGGTTTGACCCCTGCAGTAGTTATAAATTCTGTTTTAGGAATGATTTATTTGCTAAAAAAAAGAAGTATTAATGTATTTTTATTTCTTATTTCAGCATTTATCTTAACAGGGCCAGTTGCAATTTTTTATGTTAATACTCCAATTTTTAGCAGCTTTACTTTTGGAGTTTTAGAAAGATTTTATATGATTTCCGCATTAATTTTACTAATTTTTTTTCCTTTTGGAATTCTTTTTATTGTTGGTGTTATTCAAAAAGTCTTAACACTTTTGTCTTTTGCTGTAAATAAAAAAACTTATTACAAAAATCATTTTTATTTTATATTTTTTATTATCCCCATTTCTCTATTTATGAGTAATTATCCTAAAACTGATTTACATAATGTTTGGAATGGTGATTATCTTGCAATGGATGCATTGTTGTCTTTACCTCAAAAGAGTACGCTTTTTTTAAGTGGAGATACAATACTTTTTGATACAATCTATCTTCAGCATGCTTTGGGAGTACGTAAAGATGTGATTGTAATTAACATTGGGAGAATAGAAAAAGATAAAAATTACCTTAGAAGAAAAGAGGAAATATCAAGGGAAAAAAATATACCAAAAGATTCATTAGATGCCTATACGCTTGTATCTTTATTAAATAAAAATAATGTTTTTTCAAATGTTTCGATAGGTTATAAAAATAAAAAATTTAAAAATCCAAATTGGATGCCTTATGGTTTGTTGCTTAAGTCTGTTGTAAATGGTAAAGAAATTAATAAAGCTTTATTCATAAATCAACAAGATAAGATTTTAAATAGTTTTAGATTTGCTGTAAGAGAAAAAAAGCTTTCTGAAAAAAATAGTACTATTTCTGAGATTCCAACCTTATATTCACAAGCTTATGTAAACACGGGCAATTATTTAGTCTCAGAGTATAGCGATGAAGAAAAAGCGAGAGAATATTACCAAAAGGCTATCAGTTTTGCACCAGAAGAATCTGGAGGATATATGGGTTTAGGTTATTATTATTTAAGTAAAAATGATTGTGAAAATGCCGAAAAAACATTTAATAAAGTAATTTCTTTAAATCCAGGAAATAAAAGCGGATATGTCTTATTATATGCTACTTATGATGATTGTTTTAAAGACGTACAAAAAACAAAGCTGTTTGCTAAAGATTTTTATTCGTTATTTAAAACTTCAATAATTGAAGAAATGAAAAAAGAGATTACTAAAGAATAGGAAATTATAAGAATCAGGTCTTATGAATCTTAATCATTTGTTTGTATTATTAGATCCAGAACGGTTTTATTTATACATAAATGCCCTATTTTATGCGGCATTTAAAGGAATATTGTTCTATAAACTTGAGTTTAAAGGAATGCTTAGTTTGCCTGAAGGTACTATTCTCCATAAGCATGCATGTTCACTTTCTAACAATTCTGTAATAGTAGAAATAGGTTGCTACGGAGGCTTATCCACTGCCTATTTGTTATCTGGTTTAAATAATACTTCAACTGTTTACTCTATTGATCCTTTTAATAAAGATATCGATTTTCAAACAAAAGCCGTCCTAAAGGGAAGTAATTCTATATATAAACAGCAAGAGCTTATATCTCTAAACGATAAACCTAATAAAAAAGACGTAGAGATTGCATTAAAACGAAAAGGTTTTTCACGTTTTACTCTATTGCAGGATTACAGCTTTAATGTAATCAAAAATTGGTATAGAAAAATAGATCTTTTATGGATTGATGGAAATCATGAATATAATCAGGTAAGAAAAGACTTTCTTCAATGGTCACCGTTTCTAAAAAAAGGAAAAGTAATTGTTTTTCATGATGCAAATAAGACAAGTGCTAATAGTAATTGGGATATGGGATGGGATGGCCCTACAAGAGTTGTAAACGAAAATATAGTGCAGCCTAAGTGGATTAATATCAGAAAGATAGATTCAATGGTCTATGCAACAAAAAATTATGGATAATGTTGATTTAGCACAAATATACTTTCTAGAGATTTAACTATATCTTCCCATACATATTTTTTTGATGTTTTATAGCCATTTTCTATTAGTTTATTGCGCAGTTTTTTATTGTGAATTAATTTTTCAATTATATTTTCCTCCCATAATTGCGTAATGTTGTCAAGAATTATTGCATTTTGATAATGTGTAGAATACTCGGATATTCCTCCTGAGCGTGTTGATATCACAGGGCAGCGGCATGTCATTGCTTCTAATGGCGGAAGAGGAAATCCTTCCGATCTGCTTGTTAAAAGAAGAGCATCTGATTCCTGATAGAGTCTCGCGAGCGTTGAGGGTGTAGGATTTGAAATAAAATGGTCAAAGATGGCACTATAAGGTTTTTTTTCGCAGCTAACTAACGTAAATAAGTATTCTGGATGAGATTTTTTCAACTCTTGGACTGCTTTATTAAGGAGATCTGTACCTTTATACCATTGGTACCAGGAAATAACGGATAGAATAAGGGTCTTATTTCCTGTTTTGTTTTTTTTATGTGAGGGAGGTTTAAAAATTGACGTGTCAATGGCGCAGCCTGGTAATCTAAAAATAACTAGCGAATTATTACTTATATATTCCCTAATTTTTGTTTCTATATATTTACTTATCACTATTTTCTTAAGCGGAAATCTATGTGTTAGTTTTGCAATTTTTCTTAAAATAATATTTTTATATAGATTTTCTTCCCATCCTTGTACAAAGTAAAATTTTCTTTTGGCTTTCATAAAATTAGCCAACCATACTGTTGGCCAAAAAGTTGCGACTAAAATATCAGTTTTTGAAATTATGTCCAAAATAGTTAATTTTTTAATCTTAACAGCTAGAGGAAACCATTTCGGGTATTTACCAAAAACGGTAATTATCTTTACATCATAGTCTCTTTTTTTTAGGCCGTTTACGTGTTCAAACACAACTTTATTACCTCCGCTATTTTTTGTGTCCCAGATTAAATAAACTATAGAGGGGCTTTTCATAATTAAATTCCGATTTATTTTTCTGCAACCAAAATGAGACCTCCGCCTAAATTGGTCCAGTTAAATAGTTGGTCAAAGTAAAAGGGTAAAGAAAATAATTGCTTAAACTTATGGTGTGAAAGAATTAGGCCAAATAATGTTGAAGAGTTTGAATAAGTTTTATTTTGACTTATTTTTTTTTCAATAAGTGTTAAGTAAGCATATTTATGCCAAAAAAAACTTAATGGAAATCCCCAATGGTAAATTTTTTTTACTGAAAACCCTGCTTTAGAAAATAAATCGATTAATTCTTTTTTTTCATATCTTCTAAAATGAGAAGAGAACTTATCATTTATATCCCAAAGATACATATGAGCAGGAACACTTATTACGCATATACCTCCTTTTATTAAAGCGTTATAAAAGCTTCGTATAGCTTTTTTATCATCTTTTAAATGTTCTAATACTTCACCGGCTATTATTACTTCGAATTTATCTCTTAATTTAGAGAACACATCAACATCTGCTCTACGTACGTGTAGTTTACTTTCTAATTTGTTTTTCAAAATTTCCATTTTAAAAAAATTAATAGCAGATTCAGAAATATCAACACCGATACCATTAAAACCTAATCTTGCCAGTCGAATTAACAAAGTTCCGCTGCCGCAACCAAAATCAATAATATTTCCTTTTTCCTTATGTTTCAGTATTTCTGTTAACATTAATGTTTCCCTGAACCAATTGCGTGGACCAGAGAAATTTGGATCTTCTCCCCATTGCATTTTTTTCATACATGTAATTGAGAAAACTTATGTTTATTTAAAATAAAATAAGAAATGACGATGCTATTTTTATAAATGAGTTTATTTATTCTTGGATTTTCAATTCTTTTTATTTTAATTCTCTCAAAAATAATTGCAGGATAGAGATATAAAAGAGAGAGCTGACTTAGTATGACTGCCAGAGCAAAGCTATACCTTCGTTTATATATATAATATAATATGCTTAAGCACTCTAAAAGAATTCTGATTGGAAAGATAAGAATTAATTTATTTAATGGGTAATTTTTTATCAATAGAAATAAATTGTTTCTGTGCTCCCAAAACCGTTTTTTAAGCATATGCTTTGAAGCGGTACTTGCGACTTTGTGGTAAATATACGAATTGGGCTGGCATACAATTCTAAAACCTGCTTGATTAATTCTATAGCATAAATCAATTTCTTCCATGTAATTAAAAAAACGCTCATCAAAATAACCTACCTCTTTAAAAATATTATTTCTAATAACCATCGCTGCTCCGCTTGCCCAAAAGATATCACAGGGATAATCATATTGTTTCTTATCTTCTTCTATTGAATCGAAAATTCTTCCCTTCGTAAAAGTATAGCCGAAAATATCAATAAATCCTCCACAAGCCCCTGCGTAATCAAAATACTTTTTATTTTTTTCCCATAGAATTTTTGGTTGCACAGCGGCAATTGAATTATCCTTTTCTAATGTATCAATTAATAGCTCTAGCCATTTAGGGGGTACGATAGTATCATTATTTAGTAAGGTAATATATTTTGTTTTTATTGTTGGAATAACAGCATTATTTCCTCCGGAAAAACCAAGATTTTTTGGAAACCTAATAAACTTAATATTTTTAAATTTGAATTCCTTAGCAAGGATTAGCGCTTCGTTTTTAGTAGAACCATTATCTACAACTAAAATATTGCAATTATTATAAGAGGTTTTGATTAAGCTTTTTAAACATATTCTTGTATCTCTAATTCCATTGAAATTCAAAATTACAATTGTTACAGCAGGATTCTTCATTGCTCTAAAATTTTTATTTTATTAATTTTGTTTTCCATATACTATAACATAAACACTGCTAAGAATACATATGATATGCTATTTAGGTGTATATCTTTTTTCTTTTTATTCTGGGAATTTCGATTGGTTCTTTTTTAAATGTTCTTATAGATAGAATGCCAAGGAATGAATCAATTGTTTACAAGAGGTCGCATTGCGAATCATGTAAAAAAACACTTTCCTGGTACGATCTTATTCCCTTTCTCTCATTCATTTTTCTTAAGGGCAGGTGCCGATACTGTAACGTTTCTCTATCTTCTATCTTTGCAGTATCCGGTGGTAGAGCTTTTAACAGGTATTTTATTTATTGGGGTGATTGGGTGGATTGGTGAGATAAGGGGGATTAGGGAGATAGGGACTCTTGGTTATTACCTTTTTATGGTCTCCTCTCTTATTGCCATTTTTTTTATTGATCTAAAAAATGGAATTATCCCTGATAAGATTCTATATCCTGCTATTATATTTTCTGTTGCCTACTTACTCATTATTCCTAATTCATTATTCCTAATTCATGTTTTTTCAGCATTTGGTTCGTTTTTGTTCTTTTTATTAATTTTTCTTGCAACAAAAGGGCGCGGAATGGGATTTGGTGATGTAAAATTTGTTTTTTTAATTGGCTTGATGCTTGGATCTCCTCAAATTATTATTGCTTTATACATAGCTTTCTTGACAGGCGCAATAACTTCTCTCATACTAGTTTTATGGAGGAAGAAAAAGTTCAAAGGCGGAACTGTTCCTTTTGGTCCGTTTCTTGTAGTAGGGACATTAATAAGTTTATTTTTTGGAAAAATCATTCTAGAACAGCTAATGCTGGTTTTACACTTGTAGAGCTGCTTATTGATCTTGCTATTTTAGGAATACTCATTGCTTTTATTGTTTTTCTTATCGATCCGGTAAAACAGCTTAATAAGGCTAAGGATTCACAAAAAAAACATAATTTAATACAAATAAAAACCGCTCTTGATACTTATTATAATGACCATAATTGTTATCCTAAGTCAACAGATTTTACTTTTGGAGGAGAATTCAAAGATTTTTTAAATGCAAGCGTTGTATACATGAAACAAGTGCCGCAGGAGCTAAATTGTCTTGGTAGTAAAACTTATTGCTACGCTTATCAAGTTAATGAAGACGCAGATTGTCCTCAATGGAATGTAATTTATACAAAACTTTATGATCCTACGAGCGACAGTTACGCAGCTTGTCCTTTAACAAAGATGTCAGAGCCTTGCCTTCCTCTAAATTATTTAGAACTTGGTTATAATGGCTGTACATTCTCCGGTAGCATAGACTGTTCTTATATTAGTTCACATGTTTTGCCGACTCAGCCAATCGTTGTTCCAACTCAAGCGCCAACTGCAGTTATTCCAAGTCCAACTGCCATTCCAACAGAAACACCTCTTCCTACAAATATATCTATAACCCCTTCGCCTACATTAACTCCAATATTGCCTTTATCTACTATAACACCCCATCCAACAGAAGTATGTTCAAGTTCCCGGAATTATGCCTGCACCGGAGGTCCTCCAGCTCGTTGTAACCTTGTTTATCCCGGGACAGGCACATTCTGCAGTTCGAATTGTAATGGAGAATGTTTATGAAAATAAAATTAAATAAGGGCTTTACACTAATTGAAATGATTGTTGTGTTTGGAATAATTGGAGTAATAGTAGTTTCTCTTATGGGGTCTATAAAGCCCTTAGAACAACTTAATAAAGGAAAAGATACGCAAAGATTAAGTGATTTAGCGCAGATTAAAACTGCTTTGGATATCTATTACAATGATCAAAGTAAATATCCCCCATCTCTTACTTTTGGCGCGGAATGGAAAGTGAATTCAACTATATATATGAAAAAAGTTCCAAAGGATCCCAACGGTTCATCTTCGTACGTTTACTATATTGATGAGTTAAATCCGCAATGGGCGGTTATATTTGCAAAATTATCAAAACCAACCAACTCTTGCGCTTTAACGTCTCTTCCAAATAACTGTCTTCCTGATAATTATAATAGCAATTGGTTATGTGTATTGTTAGGAGATGTAGATTGTACTATTATTAAATCAAAGTCATTGCCTTAATAAAATTATTATGGAGTACTTAAAAAATAAAAAAGGGTTTACATTAATTGAACTAATCGTTGTAATTGGTATTATTTCCATTTTATCCGCCGCAATAATTGCGATTATAGATCCGCTTTCACAGTTTCAAAAAGCAAACGACGCAAGAAGAAAGTCTGACCTTTCCCAAATACAAAAAGTATTGGAACAGTATTATCAGGACAACGGTAGATATCCAGATTATGACCTATCTAGCTTTAAGTTAAAGAACTTGGATGGAGATATAGTCGACTGGGGTAGCTCCTGGTCTCCGTATATGGATGTTTTACCTAAAGATCCAAGTGGTTCAAGAAACTACGTTTATTACAGCGAAAATGGACAATCATATTGGCTTTATGCTAGTCTGGAAAGAGGAGCAAAAGATCCTCAAGCTTGTAGCGGTGGAGTTTGTCCTAGTCTTGGTAAAAAATCAGGCTTTCCTATAGCAAACAGTTGTGGTCAAACATGTAATTATGGAGTGTCAAGCCCAAATGTATCACCATGATATGAAAAGTAGAAAAAGTAGATTAAGTAGTAAAAGTAGAAAATTGAGTTCTATTTTTGGTTTTACTCTTATTGAGCTTTTAATAGTTATTGCCATTATTGGCGTTCTTTCTGCGCTTTTAATGGTAAATTTTATCGGCATTAGGCAAAGAGCAAGAGATGCACAGAGAAAAGCAAATTTAAGACAAATTCAATCTGCTCTTGAACTATATAGAGCAGATATCGGAAGTTATCCCGAGTCCTCCTCTGCTAAATTACCGGTAAATTGTCCTCAAGGGGCTTCAACTTACTTGGGCTCATCTGACTGCAGTTCAACTTATGTGCAAAAAATTCCCACCGATTTGATGGGAGCTAGTTATTACAATTCCGGTAATTATTACTACTCCAGTAGCGGTACAACATATACCTTGGCCGCATGTTTGGAAAATAGTAGCGATAAAGATTCTGAGGTAACAAATACTAATCCGGATGCATCAGTTAGCCCTGCCTGTACAACAGTTTATTATGTTCTGCAAAATCCATGAGGAAAAATAGAGATGGTTTTACTTTTATAGAGCTTCTTGTTGTTTTATCGATTATTGGTATTTTGTCTGTAGTTGGTATTGCTGCTTTTGTTGATTATAGTAGAAAACAGGCATTAAGTACGGCTACTTTAGAATTATCAACTGTTTTACAAGTTGCAAAATCACGTTCTCAATCGCAAGTTAAGCCAGAATCAGGGTGGCCATGTTCGGTAAATTCTCTTGACGGATATAGAGTAACTATAACATCTGATAAGGATTACAAACTCAGTGCGGTATGCGCAGGTAACGATCAAACATTGGATACTAAGTCTTTACCAACAAATATTACATTTTCTCAAGATAAACCAACATTTTTCTTTCGGTCAGTTTCCGGAGGAGCAGACGAAGGCACCATAACCATTTATGGCTATGGGCAAGCAAAGTGCATTGGAGTAACCAGCGCAGCCGTTATATCGTTGGAAACATGCGCTATACCAACAAGTGTTCCTCCGACTCCAACGGCTATGGGCAAGCAAAGTGCATTGGAGTAACCAGCGCAGCCGTTATATCGTTGGAAACATGCGCTATACCAACAAGTGTTCCTCCGACTCCAACCCCAACCCCTACCCCAACACTTACTCCTACCCTAACGTTATGTCAGGGGTATAGAGATGAAGACGGTGATACATATGGAGCAGGTAAAGGAACGGGGTACCAAAACGGAACACTTGTATCGGTAACATGCGCCCAGGGAGGCGGGTTACCGGCGGGATATGCTTCTAGAGCCGGAGACTGCTACGATAAAAACGCAAATGCAAAACCTGGAAATAATACATGGCAAACAACTACTCGTGGAACTTCTGTATTGGGTAAAGATTCTGAAAATAATACCTGGAGCTCCTATGATTATAATTGCGACGGATTAGAAACAAAAGAAACTAGTAGCGTACGTCTTTATCGTACTTATAGTCCATGTGATGATGATTCCGGCAATCAAAACTATGCTTGTGAATGGTCGGACGAGACCAATTGGGCATGTGGTGCAAGCGGATATACAGGATGCAGCGATAGCAGGGGTGAATGTAATGGTGCGCACTGGTCAAGTCCGTCTCGGAGTGGTTATATTACCAATAGATGCTACTAAATAAGTTATATTAAATATGAAAGGACAAACGTTAATAGAGGTATTAGTGGCACTCGGTGTAGCAATTGTTTTAATTTTTGCAATTACTATAATTGTTATTAATACATTAAATAACTTGGCAACTCAAATTGCGCAGGAAGGAATGGAGCTAGTTAGAAAGCAAAAACAATCTAATCAAGCCACATTTAATTCTCTGTCTGGGGATTATTGCTTGGGAAAAGAACAAACAATATTAAGCCCTAAGGTTATAGATTGCAGCCAGAACGTTGATATTTTTAAGCGTGAGATTAAAATAAATCGATCAGATTTGGGTTCTTGCGATACACCTTCTGCAAACGACGCAAAGGTAATAGTAACTGTTTTGTGGTTTGATAATAAATGCACGAGCACCGCTAATCTTTTTTGCCATAATGTAAAACTTATCTCTTGCTTTTCCGATGTTGCAAATATACCAACACCATGAAAATATTAAATATCAAAAATCAAATATCAAATATTCCAAAAGGGTTTACTCTTATAGAGCTTTTGGCAGCAATAATTGTGCTTATTGCTGTTGGAACAGTAATAGGAGCAATTCTTTTTTCAACGTTTCGGGGAACAAATAAAACTAATACATTAACCTCTGTTAGACAAAACGGTTATTTTGCAATTGCTCAAGTATCTAAAATGTTGAGGGGCGCAACAAGATTGGACTATCCTTACCCTTGTCTTACTCCCCAACCATCTTATTCGTCCATAACTTTTACTTCTGCGGATGGAGGCCAAACAAAATTTGAATGTAGTGGTTCAACAATAGCCTCAAATAATGCTTCACTTTTGGATACAAGTGCGGTTACTCTTGATTCATGTTATTTTACATGTACTCAAGACCGGGCAACGGAATTACCAACAATTGGTATTAATCTTTTCCTTAGACAAAAAATAATAACCTCTCTTACCGATTTTACTGCTTCTGCAACTGCAATTCCTTTCCAAACGTCTATTATCCTACGCAATATTAATAGATAAATTTGTAAATTAAAGTTAAAGTAGGTTGACAGAGATAGAAATGACTGCTACGCTATTTATATATAGCTTCTAGAGCTTGTTTTTAGTATGTTTAATAAAAAAAGAATAGATTTTTTTAATTTATTTCAAAGACAGGAAGGACAAGCTCTTCTAATAGTAGTACTTGTAATGGTTGTTTCCTTAACAGTAGGATTATCTTTGGCATCCAGATCAATAATAAATCTTCGTAATACCGAAGATGAAGAAAGTTCTCAGCGGGCCTTTTCGGCAGCAGAAGCAGGCGTTGAGCGTGCGTTAAAAGCAAACTGCACAGATACTCAAGGTTGTTCTTTGACGGGAGCTTTTGCCACAACAGAAAATAATTCACAATTTTCGGCTATAGCAACTCCAATCTTAGGAGATGAATTTTTATTAAAAGGCGGCAATCCTACTTTAAAAGATGACGGTGTAGATCTTTGGCTTGTTAATCATAATGCAGATGACTCACTCGATTATGCAAGCGGATGGCAGACTTTAAATGGTGCAAGCCATATAACGTTTTATTGGGGAAAGTCGTCCGATGTCTGCTCAAACAGTTCTTCAAATACAATGGCGGCGCTTGAAATAATTGCTATTACAGGAACTGCTTCGTCTCCACAGTCCACTCGTTACTCTGTTGATCCGTGTGATGGCAGACGAACTATAAATAACTTTAGCGATTCGGAAAAAGGCTCACCAGGTCCATATAGTGTTGGAGGAGAGACATTTGCTTACAAAAAGTCGATTACTATCAATGCTTCCAGTAAGGGTATAGTTGTACGGGTAGTTCCTCTTTATGCAGATGTCAAGATTGCAGTAAAGGGGTGTGATACTAACGGTTCTCCATCAAGTTGTACAGCATTACCTTTACAAGGCAGCGCTATTACCTCGACCGGTACATCCGGAGATACGCAGCGCAAAATTGCCTTAGTTCAAGGATATCCGGAATTACCAGCAGAGTTTTTTCAATATATTTTGTTTGTAACTAAATAATGAAATACAATCCTTTTGGTCTTGATATCGGCGCAAATAGTATTAAAGCTGTTTGGCTTTCCGAACAAAAAAGCGGATATCAATTATTAGCTGCATTAACTCTTCCTACGCCTTCAAAAGGCATGTTGTCTGAGTCTCCTCTTGATCAAGAAGAGATGGTTCAGGCAATTAAAAAAATCGTAACTGATGGAAAAATTACATCTCAATACGTTAACATTGCGTTGCCTGAGAACCAGGTGTATACGAGAGTTTTGGAAATGCCAATTCTTTCTGATAAAGAATTATCGTCTGCAATTTATTGGGAAGCAGAACAATATATTCCTGTTCCTCTTCAAAATGTAACACTGGATTGGAAGGTTTTACAAAGACCTGCTAATTCTTCCGGGGAAACAAAAATGGAGGTATTTCTTGTTGGTGCGCCAACTTCCCTTATTGATAAGTATCAAAAAGTATTAATGATGAGTGGACTTACTATATCTTCTATAGAAACAGAAATTATTTCTATTATAAGAGCTTTGGCAAGTAGTAATAAATTTCCAAATTCTCTTATTTTAAATATAGGTGCCGTAAGTACGTCTCTTGCCATTATTAAAGAAAATGTAATTGTTTTTACATATTCTATTTCAATTGGAGGTATTGCAATTAACCGAGCTATAGCAACTGACTTTGGATTTACAATGTCTCAGGCAGAGGAGTACAAAAGAGCATATGGAATATCGCAAGATACACTGGGCGGTAAAATTGGCCAGGCAACTGCGCCGGTGATTACTTCAATTGTGGTTGAGGTAAAAAAAGCCCTAGCTCTTTACAACGAAAAATATAAAGATGCAGCTCCAATACAACAAATTTTGCTTTGCGGTGGAACAGCAAAGCTTCCCGGTATAGATCTTTTCTTTGCTAAAAATTGTGGAGTTGAAACTGTTATAGCAAATCCTTGGAATATATTAGCCAGTCAGCAAGTACCTAAAGAAATATTAGATAATGCGGTCGATTATACAATTGCCGTTGGGTTGGCAATGAGAAATTATGAGTGAAATTAATTTGCTTCCTCAAAAAAGATACGATCCCGCAAAATCAAGAAATATTTTTTTAATATTTAGAATAATTTCTTTTACTTTACTAATATTATTGTTTATCTCTTCCATGGTTATTTTTTTCATTAAATTGCAGTCTCCTTTAAATTCTCTCAAGGCAGAAGAAAATATGATTATAGCAAATATAGATTCCATGAAAGAGAAATCAATAAGAAACTTTATCATTCATGATAGATTGTTAAATATTTCAAAAGTCATTTCTCAAAGAACGTCCTATAATGTATTAGTTAATCAGATTGTTCAAAATACTCCGGTAAGTGTAAGCATCAATTCTTTTTCCCTTGATAAAAAAGCAGTGTTGTTAACAATTTCATCCTCGTCACTTTCCTCGATTAGTACTTTTTTAGATAATATGGTGGATTTAACAATAAAGAAAAAATTTTTCTCAAAGATTACTTTAAGTAGTTTGTCTCTTGATGGTAGAAATGGAAAATATTTTCTTTCAATTGAGGGAACGTTATTATGATTAATAGAGAAATTAGTTTTGATGAAACAACGGTAAAGATTTTATTTAATAAGTATAAGATGTTTCTTATGCCTTTAGGCATAATTCTTATATGCATAATTGTATTTTTTAGTTTCATTGTTCCACAAATACAAGAGTTATCTTCCATGAACGATGAAGTAAAAGCGGTAAAGGAAAAAATTTTAATATTAAGACAAAATTTAAATCTTTTATCAAACTTAAACAGTGATAATCAAAATATAATGCTGCAAAAAGTCTCAAAAGCTCTGCCTATGGAAAAAGATTTTATCGGTGTTTTAAATGCAGTTTCGAATGCTTCTATTAATGCAGGTGTTAAATTAGATGATTTTTCATTTGCAGTAGGAGATCTATCTACAAAATCTACTCAAGTAAATGCAATTCCCTCGTTTAAGTTAGTTGTAACTGTTGATGGTGGAATAGATGGTGCAAGGAGATTTTTGGATGGGCTTTCTGAATCTTCGCCTATTTCAGAAGTTCAAACCGTAGATATTTCCAACAGTTCTTCTACGGTTGCGATATCATTTTATTACAGAGTAGTGTCTCCAATAAAAATAGATTATATCTCCCCTTTTAAATCTATATCTTCGGAAGAAAAAGCTTTAATTGACAAAATAACAGCTTGGCAGTTAAATATTCCAAATTTTTCTCCAAAAAATGCATCTTCAGGCTCAATATTAAAATTATAATCAGTATTATTTAAGTAGGTCGGGACGTCTTTCTCCGGTTTTTTTTAAAGCTTTCTTTGCTCTCCACCCTGCAATTTTTTGATGATTGCCGGAAAGTAAAATATCTGGCACCTTTAAGTTTTTAAACGTTTCAGGTCTGGTATATTGGGGATATTCCAAAATTTGCCCTCTTTTTCCAGACTGATTTTCGTATTGCTGAAAAGATTCATATTTGTTTGACTCATCTTTCCCTAAGACATTAGGAAGCAAACGCATAATAGCATCCGTAAGTACCATCGCAGGTATTTCTCCGCCGGTTAGGATATAATCCCCAATAGAAACCTCTAAGTCAACAAGTTCTCTTACTCTTTCATCAAATCCCTCATAATGTCCGCAGACAAAAATCAAGTGATCCATGCTCGATAAATCAAAGGCTAATTTTTGATTAAATTTTATGCCCTGAGGATCAAGAAGGATAACTTTTTCTTTACAGTTTTTACACTTCACATATTCGATTGCTTTACTTAATACGTCAACACGCATAATCATACCCACCCCCCCTCCGTAGGGTTTGTCATCAACAGCCTTATGTTTTCCAATACCAAAATCGCGAATATTTACAAGTTCAATTGTTATAATTTTTTTCTCCTGAGCGCGTTTAATAATTGATGAATTAAATACGCATGTAAACATTTCGGGGAATAAGGTTAAGATGGTAATTTTCATATCTTAAATAGAATTTCGGGGAATTTAATTTAAGCTGGTTTTAATTATTAAGATTCTGCTAGTGAAATATTAATTCTTTTACCTTGTTTTATAGCGGGGATTTTCATAACGTTTCTTATTGCTCTAATTACTTTTCCTTCTTTTCCGATAATTTTCCCCATATCTTCCGGAGCTAATTTTACTGTAAATTGTATATTGCCGTTTTCCTCTGCTTCGTCAACGATAATCTTATCTGAGTTGTCAACAATTGAAGCAATTATATAAAAAAGAGCATCTTTCATAAATTTTACAAATCTGTTACGACATTAATCTTTCTACAGTTGAGCTAGGTTTTGCACCTTTAGAAACCCAGTAATTATAGCGTTCTTTATTAATTTCTTTTTTTTCTGTGGCTTCATCCTTTTCATACCAGCCAAGAGATTCAATTGCGGTTCCGTCTCTCCTGCTTCGTTTTTCTTTGACAACCACGCGAAATTTTCTTTCACCCTTTTTTCCCGTTCTGGTTAATCTAATAACAACGGACATATTTGATTATTCTATCATTATTTGCTAATTTTCTCAAGAGCATGCTCTGCAGCGCTTTCTTCTGCTTGCTGCTTTGATTTTCCTTTACCTTCTCCATGCAAAGTGTCGTTAATGTACACGCCTACGGTAAATTCTCTGGCATGCGGTGGACCCTCTTCTTTCAAAACTTTATAAACTGGAGAATTTTGTTTTTGAGCTTGGACGTATTCCTGGAGAAGACTTTTAGGATCTTTAAAGGCCTTTTTTTGTACAAAAACTTCTGTTTTATTTAGTAATATTTCGGAAAGAAATTTGCTAACAATATTTATGCCTTGATCAAGATATAATGCTCCCGTGAAGGATTCAAAACTATCTGCCAATAAACTCTGATTTTGTCTGCCTTTGGACTCTTCTTCTCCCTTGGATAGCTTTAGCATATTTCCAAAACCAAGCATATCTGCGCTTTCGGCAAGACTTTTGGTGTTAACTAAAAGAGAGCGGAGGTTTGTTAGTGTTCCTTCAGCGAAACTTGGATATTTTGTATATAAGTATTTCGATACTACAAAAGATATTATGCTGTCGCCTAGAAATTCCAAACGTTCGTTAGATTCAAGTCTTTCTTTAGCCTCATTTAAATATGAGCGATGAGTAAACGCCTGATCAAAAAGTTTTTTATTTTTTAGTTTTGGTAGGTTCATGTTTAATTATATTACCAAGCACACCATTTATAAAAGATGAGCTTGTTTCGCCTCCATATTCTTTTGCTAGCTCGATTGCTTCATCAATAATTACCTTGGGCGGTTCTTTTTTTTCCACTAATAATTCGTAAACAGCAAGCCTTAATATCGCAAGATCAACCTTATTTATTTTCCCTATAGGAAAGTCAACAGCTACTTTTTGTATAGCTTGGTCTATAAAATCTTTATGGGAAAGAATTTCTTTAGTTTCTTGGGTAACAGGTTGATTATGAAATTCTACTTTAAATAAATCTTCAACCAATTTTTCCCGTTTTTTATGTCGAGGGTCAAGAGGAGTTTTCATCGTTACTTTTTAGATTTATTTTCCGTTTCTGTTTTTTCTTTTGTTTTGGATGAAACTTTTATTATTTGTTTACCTTTATAATATCCGCATTTTTTGCAAATTGTATGAGGTAGGTTCATGGTGCCGCAATTTGGACACAAAATACCTGCAGAAGTTGCTTGTTTTATGCTTGACCTTCTTTTTCCTTGTCTTTGTCTGGAATGTCTTTTCTTTGGTTCGTGCGGCATAATAGTTATATCAAAAATTAAATATTAAATAGCAAAAATAAAATTTTTCTTTTGTGCTATATTCATTATATCTAATTTTGGTGTGTTTATCAATAGAGCAGGCAGTGATTAATCTGGAGACACTTGTTTAATGGTTATTGTTTGCAATTTCTCTAAAAGTTTAGAATATTGTGACAATTTTGGAAATATTTTTTCCGCTTCCAGTCTTGCTTTTTCGATAAGTGAAATATCTGAGAAGTTGGCCACTTTAAGCTGAGCCATGCCATGTTGCATTGTGCCATACATTTCTCCGGGCCCTCTTAATTTTAAATCAAGTTCTGCCAGTTTTGCGCCAACATGTAAAGTTTCCATCGCTTTAAGTCTTTGTAATGAATGATTAGATGTGCTTTCGGTAAAAAGTAGACAGTATGATTGCTTATCTCCCCTACCCACCCTTCCTCTTAGTTGATGTAATTGCGCAAGGCCAAACCTATCGGCAGCTTCTATAAGCATAATAGTTGCATTTGGAATATCAATACCAACTTCTACAACCGGGGTTGTGACTAAGATATCAAATTCTCCATTCCTAAAACGCATAAGCACATCGTCTTTTTCCTTTGCTTTTATCTTTCCGTGTAAAAGTCCAAGACGAAGATTTTTAAATTCTGTATTTTTTAGTCTATCAAACTCTTTGGTTGCAGCCTTGATGGTTTGCATACTTTCTGATTCTTCTATAAACGGACAAATAATAAATGCCTGACTTTTTGTTTCTAGAATTTGTTTTTCTATCCATCTATAAGCATTTTCCCGTTTTACAGGCGGTACGAGCCATGTTTTTATTTCTCTTCTGCCTTTTGGCATTTCATCTAGATAAGACAGATCCAAATCTCCATATAAAGTTAGTGCAATCGTGCGAGGAATTGGTGTTGCGGTCATGGTTAAAAGGTGCGGATTATTACCTTTTTTCCTAATCAGCGTTCTTTGTTCAACGCCAAAACGTTGCTGTTCGTCGATAACAACAAGACCCAGCTTTTCAAAATTAATTTTATCCGATAAAACAGCATGAGTACCAATAAGAATATCAAATTTCCAATTTTCCCCTTTTTGATTATTTACTTGAGATTTATTACTTCCGGTTACTAGCTCAACCTTGACTCCAAGCGGTGATAAAAGATTATTTATTGTTTGATAATGTTGTTGGGCTAAAATTTCTGTTGGTGCCATAAGCACCGATTGATAGCCGTTAAGACAAGTTACATACATGGTGATAGCAGAAACAACGGTTTTCCCGCTTCCAACATCTCCTTCCAGCAATCTGTTCATTGGTCTTGAGTAGGCCAAGTCAGCAAAAATGTCTTTTACTGCCCTTTTTTGCGCATTTGTTAGCTCAAAAGGTAATTTCGACCAAAACTCTTCTATTTTTTTGCTAAATTTTGTTATAGAAAAAGGTGTACCTGTTAATTTTTTTTCCCATTCATTTCTGCGGGAAATTGCAGCTAGTTGAAGAAGAAATAATTCATCAAACGCAAGTCTTAATCTTGCTTTATTTACTATATCCTTTGATTTTGGAAAATGAATTTGTTCAATTGCGTCATAAATTTCCATAAAATTGTTATTTTTAATAATTGAGTAAGGAATATATTCGAGTAAATTATTTTTTCTTTCTTGCAGAATCTTATATATTTGGCGGCGTAACCATTTTGATGATAATCCTTTTGTTTCTGGGTAAATCGGTACCAGTCGTCCGGTATGTATAGCTGTATATTGTGTATTATCTTGTCTCAGTAATTCGTATTCGGGAGACTCCATGTAAGGCTTTCGATTAAATATTCCAATTTTTCCGGAAAGAGATATATTATCTTCCTCATGTATTACTTTGGTAAGAAAAATTTGGTTAAACCAGGTAACATCAATAATTCCTGTATCATCTGCAACCTGTGCCTTTTGTAATCTGATGCGCCTTGTATAGTCGTTTTTGATATTAACCACCTTTCCTAAAATAGTCACAATTTCTCCCTGTTGGACTTGATTAATTTTAGAGATAATCGAGTAATCTTCGTAGCGGGATGGAATATGAAACAATAAATCTTCAAGTTTTTTAATACCTAACTTTTCAAACTGTCTTAAGTATCTGGTATATATCCTGCCCGCTTTTTGAATAGGCGTTTGTAAATCCATAGCTAAACTTCTTAGTTAAGAAGAGTAAAATAAGGAAGAAATGATGTAATAATTAAAGCAAGTGACGCTATTATAACAATAACCGTCCAAATCCACCTATGTTTTCTAAACATGTCCATATAATTATTATATTATTTTAGCATATTTTAAAGCTAGTGCCAGAAGGCGCGGCGGTGAGTGAGCACCATGGGAATTCCTGCCTTATTTGCCGCCTCGATAGATGCTTTATCGTTTATAGAACCCCCTTGTTGAATAATTGCGGCAATGCCATATTTTGCCGCAAGTTTTACCGAGTCATCAAACGGAAAAAAACTATCGCCGGCTAAAATCGCGCCTTTTGCATTTAGTCCTGCTTGTTTAAGTGCAATTTTGGTTGATCTTACTCTTGATGTTTGTCCACAACCTATTCCTCTTGTCATGGGTTCTTTTTTATCTATAACAATTACGGCGTTGGATTTAATTCTGGTTATGAATTTCCAAGCAATCTTCATTTGCTCAAGTTGTTCGTTGGTTGGTTTCTTATCTGTAACAATTGTCCAATTTTCAAATGATCTTTCAATATCCCAATTATCATTAGTTTGCAGAATAAATCCGCCCTCTATCCATTTTGTATTTAGGGCATTTTTATTTATCGGAGGAATTCCCCCAAAAGTATATAAGCCCATGGTTCTTCTGACTTGAGAAAGATATTCCACTGCTTCTTTTTCTATTTCTGGTGCGGCTACAATATCGATATTTGCTCTTCTTTCATCTTTAAAGGCTCCGATTACCTTTGCCGCGTTTATATCAAATAAAGTATTCAGAATAACAGCTCCACCAAAGGCAGATTCCGGGTCAGCTTCTATTGCTCTTTTCAGAGCTTCTTCGGCAGTATTTCCAAGTGCTATACCGCATGGACTGTTATGTTTAATAATTACGCCAGCAGGTTGATTAAACATTCTTACCGATTCAATGCCGGCATTGATATCAGTAATATTAACTAAAGAAAGATCTCTGCCAAAAAGCTTAATTAGGTTTTTTAAAGGCTCATTATTATTTGGATATGTATAAAAAGCTGCTTTTTGATGGGTATTTTCGCCATAACGCAGATTTGTTGTTAGTCTTCCCGGAATAGTAATTTCCTTAGGGAAAAGATCAGTATTCAAAAACTTAGCAATTTGAGAGTCGTAAAAAGATATATGACTAAAAGCTTTTGCCGCCAGTTCTTTTCTAAATTCAAATGAATCTTTGCTTGTTTTGAGTGATTCAGTTACTTTTTGATAGTCACTTGGATCAATTATTATCAAAACGTTCTCAAAATTTTTAGCCGCAGCTCTTATCATTGTAGGACCGCCAATATCAATGTTTTCTATAGCATCCTCTAAGCTTACTTTTGGACTATTTATTGTTTTTTCAAATGGATAAAGATTGCAAACTACAATATCAATTGCTTTAATACCTAGCTCTATTGCTTCTTTTACATGAGATGGTTTAGAGCGGTTGAACAATATTCCAGATTCAATCTGAAAACTAATTGTTTTCATTCTGCCGTCAAAACTTTCTGGATTTCCTGTAATTTCTTGAATGGGTACAATACTTACTCCATTTTCAGTAAGCTTTTTTGCAGTTCCTCCGGTTGAGATTATTTTATGACCTAAAGAAGAAAGGTCTTTGGCAAATTCAACAATACCTGTTTTATCAAAAACACTTATTAATGCATATTTATCTGTTTTTTGAGTCATATTTAAAAAAATTTTATGAGGCAGGTATTTGTACTTTAACAAACTTTCTTTTTCCTACTTTAATAATTGTTCCGTTTTCTGGCGCAAAAGTAGCTTGGGGATTGTCAATTAACTTGTTATCAATTGTAACTCCTCCCTGCTCTACCAATCTCTTAGCATCGGATTTGCTTTCTGCCAGTTCTAAGCCAGCTAAGGCATCAATAATAGTTGCGCCGGACACGAGAGACTCAGGAAGATTAATCGTTGGAATTTCTTCTGGCGTTTCTTTCTGTTGGACTGTTCTCTCAAAATTTTCTTGTGCTTTTAACGCTTCTTGTTGGCTATTTAATTCTTTAGTGATCTCAAATGCCAGTTTTTTCTTGTATGTCATGGGGTTTTCTCCATTATCGATTGCTCTTTTAATATTTCCTATTTCTTCCATTGGTATATCTGTTAGATATTCAAGCCCTTTAATAATTACATTGTCAGGAAGAGTCATTAATTTGCCAAAAAGACTTTCCGGTTTATCTGTTAAGCCAATGACATTTCCTTCTGTTTTACCAATTTTTTTACCGCTAGCATCGGTTAATAATGGAGTGGTCATTACAAATTTCTCTTTATTTTTTATTTTATGCATCAGATCCCGTCCTGTCATCATATTAAATAATTGGTCACTTCCCCCTATTTCCAAATCAACATCCATAGCTACGCTGTCGTAACCCTGAAGTAAAGGGTAAAGAAATTCGCTAAGGGAAATATCTTTTTCGTTTTCTAAGCGCTTTTGAAACATGTCTCTTTCTATAGTTTGTTGAACAGAAAGGTAAGCCGTGAGTTTTAAAAGGTCAGCAGCAGATAATTTATTTAGCCATTCGCTATTATATTTAATTACAATTGGATTATTTCCATCAAATCTTAAGATTTTAGAAGTTTGTGTTTGGTAGGTTTTTGCGTTTTCTAAGACTTGTTCGCGTGTTAAGAGAATACGAGACTTATCTTTTCCGGTTGGATCACCAATCATGCCGGTAAAATCACCAATAAGAAAAATTACTTCGTGTCCTAAGTCTTGCCACTGTCTGAGCTTTTTAAGCCCCACCATATGTCCAATATGAAGTTCTGTAGAAGTTGGATCAAATCCCTGGTAAATTTTTAATTTTTTTCCGCTTCGAAGCGTTTTTTCTAGCTCTTCTTTTGAAGGGTAGATTTTATCTACTCCCCTTCTAAGCAATTCTTCGATTGCATCCATGATATGAGTATATCATAATTTTATTAATTAGGTTAAATTTGCTATACTTATAGAATAAATATGGCTGAATATAGTAGAAGGCGACGTAGATATTACAGCTCTATTAACATTTTTCTTCTCAGTCGTCTTGCAAGATTTGCCTTTTTTGGCTTAATAGGTGCAGTTGTTCTTTTAATCATTCTATTTATTTGGTATGGTCGTGATTTGCCAACACCCGGAAAACTTTCGGCAAGTAATCTTTCGCAATCAACCAGAATTTTAGACCGCAATGGAATTGTTTTATATGACATTTTTAATCAACAAAATCGTACTTACGTAGAACTAAGTGTCATACCAAAAACTTTACAGCAGGCAACAATAGCGATTGAAGATAAGGACTTTTATACAAACAAGGGCTTTTCTATCACCGGTTACTTAAGAGTTGTAAGAAATTTGCTTTTACTTCAGGGATTATCCGGAGGGTCGACCCTAACACAGCAATTAGTAAAAAATACGCTTTTAACTTCGGAAAGAACAATTCCCAGAAAAATTAAAGAGTTTATTTTGGCTGTACAGGTTGACAGGAAATATACAAAAGACCAAATTTTAGAGCTTTATTTAAATGTTGCTCCGTATGGGGGTACAGCGGTTGGTGTTGAAACAGCTTCCGAAAGCTATTTTGGAAAAAAAGCTAAGGATTTAAATCTTGTAGAATCTGCAATTTTAGCAGGGCTTCCGCAAAGGCCTTCTTATTATTCCCCCAATGGTGCTCATCCAAAAGCTTATGTAGACCGGGCAAAAGATGTTTTAAGACGCATGCGGGAGGATGGGTACATTACAAGCAAGCAGGAAAAGGATGCAGATAATTCACTTGCTAGTGTAAAGTTTGCAAAACAAGCGCATTCGATAAAAGCACCGCATTTTTCTTTTTATGTTAAGGATCTGTTAATAAAACAATTTGGGGAAAATATGGTTGAGCAAGGAGGGCTGCAGGTTTATACAACGCTTGATTATAAACTTCAGGAAAAAGCAGAAGAAATTGTTAATGAGGAAGTTTCTGCAGCAAGATATTTAAAGGTGGGAAATGGCGCAAGTGTTGTTTTAAATCCTAAAAACGGCGAAATTCTTGCAATGGTTGGAAGTAAAGATTTTTTCGCAACAGAAAGCGCATCTACCGGAAAAAATAAGGTTGCTTTTGATGGGCAATTCAATGTAATAACGCAGGCTCTTCGTCAGCCCGGTTCGTCAATAAAGCCTGTAACTTACGCAACTGCTTTGCAGCAAGGATATACAGCGGCAACACTTCTTATGGATGCGAAAACTGTTTTTCCAAACCAGGGGGAAAAAGATTATACTCCGGTAAATTATGATGGTAAGTATCATGGGCCGGTACAAATGCGTTTTGCTTTGGGATCATCGCTTAATATTCCGGCTGTTAAAATGTTGGCGATGGTTGGTATTAAAAATATGCTGATAACTGCAAACGATATGGGATTAACAACTCTTGCTCCAACGTCTGAAAATATAAGGCGTTTCGGTTTATCACTTACTTTAGGTGGTGGCGAAGTACACCCCTTAGATCTTGCTTCTGCTTACTGTGCTTTTGCAAATGGAGGTTTTAGAGTAGAGCCTATTGCAATTTTAAAAATAACTGACTCTAAAGGAAACGTTTTATACGAACACAAAGATGTTGTAAAAAGAAAAGTAATCAGTGAAGAGGTTGCTTTTATTATTTCTCACATTCTTTTGGATAATAATGCAAGACTATTAACTTTCGGTGAAAACAGCTATCTAAATATAAGAGGAAGAACGATTGCTGTTAAGACAGGAACAACCGATGATAAAAGAGATAACTGGACAATAGGTTGGACACCAAGTGTTTTGGTAGCGACATGGGTTGGGAATAACGATAACAGCGAAATGGGAAATGTTGCATCGGGTGTAACAGGCGCTGCTCCAATTTGGCGACGGATAATTCTCGAAGCTTTAAAAAATAAGTCCAGTGAAGATTTTCCAGTACCGGCTAATGTAGTTGCTTTAACTATTGATTCGTATGGTGGCGGAGCACCAATAGATGGGAAGCCTACTCGTTCGGAATACTTTATAAAAGGTACAGAACCGCAGGGTCCCAGCCAAATTTATAAACAACTAAAAATTTCTAAGGAAGATAATAAAAAACTGGCAAGCGATAGTGAGGTTGCAAAAGGCGAATATGATACTAAAAAGTTTATTGTTCTATCAGAAAATGACCCAATTTCTACTGATGGTAAAAATCGCTGGCAGGATGGAATTAATGATTGGATTAACGAAAATTATAAAGACGATTCAATGTATCACCCGCCAACCGAAAAATCTAATCGTGTTGTTTCCGACAACCCAACTCCAACCCCATCGCCGACTCCAACCCCTACAATAACGGTGACCCTAACCCCTTAGCTGATTTTTTTAAATTAGATCATGCTATTTTTACTTTCAGTTCTTTTTTGAGAGCAGAATAGATTTTGACCCGTTCTTTAGATATTTCTTCATTAGTTAAAGTCTTTTGCGGATGTTGATAGGTTACTCTAAAAGTTTTTTTGTTTTCGAAAACATCAAGCAAAGAAACATTAACCACCAATCCACTTTGTTTTTTAATTACAGAAATAATTTCCTCATATAATATTTTTGGATCAATTAAAAGCCTGACGTCTTCGATGATCGGCGGAAATTTAGGAATCGGTTTATATATCTTTTTAAGAGTTGCAAATTTTAGAATTGTTTGGAAATTTAATTCAAAATTTATTATATATTGATCTAATATCTCAATATTACCAAGATTATTGTCTCCAATATAAATTTCTGCACCTGCTCCTCCGTTTTCTCTCTTTTTAAAGTTTAAACTTTTAATACCAAGGTCGGTCAGCAATTGTTCGATAGTCCCTTTTACCTCTAAAAACGAAACATGCTCTTTTTGAATTACTCCGGCAATTATAAGTTCTTCTTTTGGAAGAGAATTTTCTTTCTTTTTATACACATTTGCAATCTCAAAGATTTTTATTTCTTCACGATTTTTATTGTCTTTTAAAACTTGCAAAAGACTTGGTACAAGAGTTGTTCGCATGTACGTCATATCTTCTGTTAAAGGATTTGATAGCTCTACTGCTTTTCCTATTGGACCTTCCAAAAGTTGTTCAGAGACCATTGAATAGGTATAAACTTCGATAAACCCCCAGTATTTTAATGCGTTTTTAATTCGTTTTTCCCAATAGAATTCATTGTGTTCCAAAGAGTAGTTTTCTACTCCCGTTAGAGGTGGAGTAATACTGGGAAGTAGTTGATAACCAAAAACTCTTGCTATCTCTTCTATAATATCTTCTTCTATAGTTACATCTTTTGTTCTCCAGCTTGGAACTTTTGTTGTTAGACTGTAATTTTCTATTTTTGTTTCAAAACCAAGACTATTTAATATTTGAATAGAAGTAGTAGCTGGAACTTTTATACCAATAACTTTATCTATTTTTTCTAAACTAATAGAAATTATATTTGTTTTTATTTTATTTGGGTAAATATCAACAATATTGGAAGCAAGCTTTGCGTCAGCAATTTTTTTATAAAGTTCAATGCCTTTTAATAGAGCAGTCATTGCTAACTCCGTGTCAATATCCTTTTCGTTTAAAACTGCTGCTTCTGTTCTAATTGCCAAAAACATGGAAGTTTTTCTAATTCTGTGTGAATCATTATTGTCGATAAACAAAAGTATTCTTTTTGTCTTATTGGTAACAGCACTATTAGCGGTTCCTATTACTCCTAAAAGATCAACAATTTCTCCTTTTCCGTTATCCGCGACTATATCTCCTCCTTGCAGAATATGTGTTTTTCCATCCAGAGTAGTTACTTTTTCTCCTTTTTTTGACTCGCGGATAATAAGGGTATGGGTTATAAGTCTATCGTAATCAAAAACATGAACCGGGTGTCCGGTTTCTCTCATTACAAAATTAGTTACATCAACTAAATTATTAAGCGATCTTATTCCGGATGCTTCGAGCCGATTTTTTATTATTTTTGGAGAGTCTTTAAGATTTACTTCCATAACAGCTGCACATATTCTATTAACAAGCGAAGGATCGTTTTTAATATGAATGGGCAGAATTATTCCAGGTTTTTGTTTTACTTGAGATACCTTAAGAGGTATAAAAGTAGCGGGAATCTTAAATTTTGGAAGCACAGTTGCCGCTTCTCTTGCCAATCCAACTACAGACATTAAATCCGGCCTGTTAGTTGTGACCTCAATATCATAAATATAATCAGTTTCAAATCTTTCAATTTTTTCTACAGAAACACTAGTTAAAGATAAAACTTCAGCAATTTTTTGAGGAGTTGCTTTTGTTTTAACACGTTCTCTTAGCCAGCTATCTAATATTTTAATATTCATAATTAAAATTGTTCTAGAAAATCTAAATTATTTGAGTACAATAATCGTAGATCGTCAATTTCTAATCCTTCTTTCATCATAACAACTCTTTCTACTCCCCAACCAAAAGCAAAACCAATGTATTTTTTTGGATCTATTCCTCCGAAACGCAAGACATTTGGGTGAACCATTCCCGCACCGCCCATTTCAAGCCAACCAGCTTTGCAAAGCTTGCAACCTTTACCTTCGCAAACGCCACAGGAAACATCAACTTCAAAAGAAGGTTCTGTAAATTGGAAATGATAGGGTCTTATTCTCGATTTTCTGTTTTGACCAAAATAAGATCTAACAAAATAATCAAGCGTTCCTTTAAGATGGGTTATAGAAATATTTTTATCAACTACCAGTCCTTCAAATTGATGGAACATTGGCGTATGGGAAACATCGGATTGCCTTCTGTAGCATTTAGCAATATTAAGCATTTTAATTGGAGGTGTTTTCTTTCGTTCCATCTCTCTTATTTGACCAGAGGAAGTGTGGGGGGTTAAAAGAACAGACCCTTTTTTTAAATTGGGTTTTTGTTTTACAAAAAACGTTTCCCAATCATCGCGGGCCGGATGATTTTGCGGGAAATTAAGCGCTGTAAAAGCATACCAATCCCATTCTACTTCCGGATATCTAACTCTGGTAAAACCTATTTTTTCAAAAATAGCACTTATTTCTTCGATTGCCTGGGTAATAAGATGCAGATGCCCAAGAGAAGGTTTTATGCCAGGCAGGGTAATATCAATTATTTCTTCTTTTTTGTACTCCAACTTTCCTAATTGGGCAACTTTTTCTTTAATTGTTTCCTCGATTGTTAGTTTTACTTCATTTGCGAGTTTTCCAATTTCCGGCCGTTTTTCTTTGGGTAATTTTGAAATATCTTTTAAAGCAAGAGTAAGTTTTCCGTTTTTTCCTAAGAATTGTTGTTTGACTTCCTCCAGAGATTCTAAATTCTCTGATTCGAGGATAAACGACATTGCAGTATTTTTTATATTAATAAGCTCTTCTTCCATTATTTTTCTATTTTATAAGACTCCTTAAAAATTATTTTCCAGATTTTATTTATAAAAGCCTTATCTATATTATAACCTTTTACTTTATTTTTTAGAGATTCAATTTTTTCATATTCTCTTTTGTTGTCTTTAATCTTTAAATTGTGCTGTTTTTTATATTCTCCAATTTTTGCAATAAGCAAAAACCTTTTAATTAAAAGATTTAAAATACCATTATCAATTTTATCAATTTCTTCTCTGTATTTCCGTAGCTGATCCATAAATTTAAGTTTGTCCAAGTATTCTTATTACAGGGCAATATACTTCTAATTCTTTAATAGCTTTTGTAAAAGAAGGATCTTTAGATTCTTTTTCTACTTCAACAAAGAAATGATAATCCCATAACTTTTCACTGCTTGGTCGTGATTCTAACTTTGTTAGATTGAGATTATGATTTGCAAATACGTTTAGTAAATCCCGTAATATACCTACCCTGTTATAAACGGTAAGAAAAAGAAGAGTCTTTTTATTACTAATACCAGGAATTTTTATAAGATTTTTTGCAACGATATAGAATCTAGTTGTATTTGCCGGATTATCTTCGATGTTTTTTGTAAGTATTTTTATTTTATACTGTTTCGCAGCTATATCTGAAGCAATATAGGCATAACCTTTTTGGGGAAAATTTAGCGCAGATGTTGTGCTAACAGCAGAAACTCTTTTGGCATTGGGAAGATTTGTATTAAGCCACTGCTTACATTGTGCTAGAGCTTGCGGATGAGAAATTACAGTGTGAATATCTTTTAGATCTTTTTGGTTTGATAAAAGTTGTTGGTGAACAGGAATAGTAACAGAACCAATTACAGAAAGTGAAAATTCAATCAAATAATCGAGAGTTTCCCTAACAGTTCCTTCAATTGAATTTTCTGCAGGAACTACTGCAAAATCTGCCTCGTTATCCAATATCTCTTTAAAGAGATCAAAAAACGTTTCGGCAGGAATTTTTTTCTGCGTTACTTTGGAAAAAACAAGAGATGCTGCCTGATGAGAAAAAGTTCCTTCGGGTCCAAGATATGTTATCTTTGCTTTCGAAGGGGTGATTACTAAAGGAGCTTTTGTAGGAATTATTACCGTTATTTCATTAACAAGCTTAAGAATTTTATCTGTCTGAAGAACCGAAAAATTTGAAAAGTCATTTGCGAATTCTTTTTCTTCGGAAAACATATCTATAAAACCTTTTTCATCTTCATTCTCTAAAATATTAAGGAGGTTTTTTCCTTGTGTTAACAATGCTTTTAACACTGGTTCAAAATATGGATTATAAAATTGAATATCGCTCATGAGTTTTAAATCCTGATGTAAAACTCTTCCCATAATTAGTGACTGAAGAGCAAAAATTGGCGTATGAAGTTTGTTTTTTAACACATTTTTTTGCTCAAAGATAATTTTTGAGTACAAAAGATTTATTGCATGTGTAAATGCTTGTATATAAGCCATCTGGTAGTCATGTTCCTCGGCAGTCATATTAAATATTTCGATACCTGCTTTTGTGAATAAATTTTTAAGGAATAAAACATAATCATTATCATTTTGTTTACAAAAAACTATTTTTAGACCTTGGTTAATTTGTGCGCTTGGGCCAAAGAGCGGATGCATGCCAAGCGTTGCGCATTTAGCTCCTTTCATTGCTTCAGCAGGCATAACTTTAAAAGAAGTCAGGTCGGTAAGAAGCGAATGTTTGTCTATATGGGGAAGAATATCTTTTATTACTTTTTGAGTTTCGGAAATTGGTACAGAGATAATAACGATATCAGATTTTTTTGCAAGTTCTTTCGAAGTTAATTTGGTATTTCTTCCGGCAATAAGTACCGGTAGATTTTGTGTCTGAAAGAACGAAGCAAACCACTGTCCCATTTTACCGGTGCCGCCAATAATGCCGATTGTTGGTTTTTTCATATTTTTATTTTTAAGTTTTTTTGATAACTTTCAAAATTTCTTTTTGTTTCCTCAATACTATCTCCGCCAAATTTATCTAGCATCGCATCTGCCAAAACAAAAGCCAGCATGGCTTGCGAAATAACACCTGCTCTTGCCACGACGCAAACATCAGATCTTTGGATTGTTGCAGTTGCCGGTTCTAAAGAAGAAATGTCTACCGTTTTTAACGGATCATAAAGGGTTGATATAGGTTTATGAAAAACTCTGCAGAAAATATCTTCTCCATTTGTTATTCCTCCCTCAATTCCGCCCATATTGTTTGTTGATCGTGTTATTTTTTTGTCTTTAACAATTATTTCATCCTGAACTTCTTTTCCGGTTTTTCCGGCTGCTTCTATGGCATTGCCAATTTCTACTGCTTTTACAGACGGAATACTCATTAGAGCTTGTGCAATCCTTCCGTCAATTCTTCTGTCAAAAGCAACATAACTGCCAAGCCCAATTGGTACGTTATGGGCAATAACTTCAAGTACTCCTCCAAGTGTATTTTTATTCATTCTCGCATTGGTAATTTCCTGTTTCATTTGTTCGCGTGATTTTTCGTCAACGCAATGAACATCCGGATCAATTTCGTTAATTTCTGCAATTTCTTCAAAAGAATAATTTTGTTTTGATGATTTTATTTTTCCAATTTGAATTGTATGACTGGCAATTTGTGTACCAAATTCCAAAAGTAATTTTTTACAAATAGCACCAATTGCAACACGCATAACAGTTTCGCGGGCAGATGCTCTTTCTAAAACATTTCTAACATCATCAAAACCATATTTTAAAACTCCAGCCAAATCTGCGTGTCCTGGTCTTGGGCGGGTAACTTTTTCTTCCCATTTTGCCTGATCAACAGTTTCAACTAACAAGGCAATAGGACTTCCTAGTGTTTTTCCAAATCGAACACCCGATAAAATTTTTACCTCGTCTTTTTCAATTTTTTCTCTTCCTCCACGGCCAAAATCATGCATTCGCTTTTTTAATTCAGTATTAATTTCAGAGGTACTAATTGGTAGTCCTGCCGGAATTCCTTCCAGAATTGCAACTTCTGCAGGGCCATGGGACTCGCCTGCTGTTAAAAATCTAAGCATTATTCTTTTTCCTTTCTATTTCTAAATCTAGTGCTTTTTCCATTTCTTTAATTGGTGCTTTATTTTGGGTAAAAAGCTCGAATTGGGGAATTGCGCCATAAAAAAGCATTTTATCTCCATATACGACTTTTGCGCCTAAATTTTTTGCTGCTTTTAAAAGTTCTGTTTCTTTTGGTACATAAACAATATCGTAAACTATATGGTGCGATTGTAAGTATTCAACTGGAATAGGTGTTTCGTCTTGTTTTGGTTCCATGCCAACAGACGTTGTATTTATGATGATATCTGCTTTTATTATTATTTCTTTATTATCAAGTGTATAAGCACCATTTAAATCAAATTCTTCAACTAATTCTTCTGCATTTTGAATGGTGCGATTACAAACATTAACAATTGCCCCTTCTTTTTTTAATCCATATACAACAGCTCTGGCTGCTCCGCCGGCTCCTAAAACTACAACGGTTTTTCCGGCTATTGATGTAACTTTTCGTAGAGCTTCCAGAGAACCCGTCCAGTCGGTATTGCTTGCCGTAAGCATGCCATTGTCGTTTACAATTGTATTTGCAGCGCCGATTTTTTTTGCTGTTTCATCTGTGTTATCAACGTATTTTAATACTTCAATTTTATGAGGTACTGTTACAACAATTCCTCTAACATTTAAAGCTCTTAAGCCTTCTATTGCCTTTTTTACATCCTTAACATGAAACGCAACAAAGGCAAAATTCAATCCAAGCGCTTGATATCCGGCATTGTGCATAATAGGAGAAAGTGAGTGTTCAACAGGATCTCCGATTATGCAGCAAAGTTTTGTTTTGGCATTTATATTCATATCTTACTCCTTTAATTTTAACATAATTTTTTTCGCTACTTGTTGTGTTGATATATTTTCCGTGTTTATTGTTTCATCACTCGCCTTAAGATATTGTTGATATCTTTGTTTTAAGGTCTCCTCCATATCTTCTTTTCTTGATTTCTTTCCGGTAAGAGAAGGTCTATTTTGGTCATCGCCAATTCTTTTGAGTAACGTGTTAACACTCACTTGTAACCAAAAGAGTTTACCATGTTTTTTGAGCGCTCTAATATTTTCAGGACGCACCACAACTCCCCCGCCTGTTGATATAACGCTATTGTCTTTTTTGGATATTTCGATAATGACTTCGGATTCTATATCCCGAAAATAGTTCCAATCGTGATTGGCAATAATTTTCGGTATACTCATTCCCATTTTTTGCACGATAAGTTCGTCCGTCTCCACGTATTTTTTTTGCAGCTTTTGAGCAAGAATTTTTGCGACCGTTGTTTTGCCGGATCCCCGCATGCCAATAAGAACAATATTCATGGTAATACCTCTATTTTTGCCCCGATCTTTTGTAGATCTTCAAAAAATGCAGGGTATGATTTTCTAACGACTTCCGCATTTTGAATTACCGTTTTTCCTTGTGCTCCAAGAGCCGCAATTGCAAAACTCATTGCAACGCGATGATCATTGTGCGTATCTATTGATGTGCCTTTTGGATTACCCCCTTCTATATTTAGTGATTTATCATCATAATTAACTTTAACTCCCATTTTTTTAAGTTCTTTTATTGTTGTTTCTATTCTATCGCTTTCTTTATACCTAAGATGCCCAATATTATTTATTTTTGTAGTGCCTTTTGCAAAAGCTGCAACTACTGTAAGCGTTTGGACAATATCCGGATAGTCGCTCATGTCAATTTCTATTCCGTTAAGTTTTTTTCCAACAACGGTAAAGCCATCAATTTCTTTTTTAATATAGCAACCCATTTTTTCTAGTAATTCCAAAAAATATTTGTCTCCCTGACTGGAATTAACGCTAAGATTTTTAACGGTAACTGATCCATTTGTTATTGCTGCAGCGGCAAAAAAGTAGGAGGCGGATGAATAATCTCCTTCAATAGTATAACTTTTACCTTTGTATTGTTGGCCTTTTTCAATTGTAAAGTTTTGAAAATTATTTTTCTGCACGTTAACACAGAATGTCTTCATAATATCTATTGTTAAGGCAACATATGGTTTAGAAACAAGCTCTCCGTCAATTTTAGTCGTTAATGATTCTTTTGCAAAAGGAGCGACTAATAAAAGAGCGCTTATATATTGAGAGCTGATGTCGCCTTTTATAACAATATTTCCTCCGCTGATTTTACCTCCCTTAATTTTTATCGGAGGGCAACCGTTGTTATTTACAGAGTAAGCTTTTATACCAATTTTATTTAAGGCATCAATTAGTTCTCCAACTGGTCTTTGGCAAAGTCTTTTTTCGCCAGTCAGTGTTGTTTCTCCATCCGCTAAAGCACAAACAGCTGCAATCATTCGCATTGTTGAACCGGAGTTGCCTAAAAAAATAGGTTTAGCGGGAGCTTTAAGTTTGCCGTTGCTACCGTTAATAGTAATCTTATTTCCATCTCTTTGAATATCAACCCCCAAAGCCTTAAGGGCGTCGATTGTACGCAAAGTATCCTCTGCAATAAGTGCATTATCGATTACAGATTTTCCATTAGCTAGAGAAGCAATTATTATTGCTCTATGAGTAACTGATTTTGAGGGAGGAGCAGAAATTTCTCCGTTTACTTTTGATGGATATATTTTTACATTCATGAAGTTTTTCTAATATGCTCAACAAGTTTTTCAAGACCAATTATATAGCCTTTTTCTTTAAGTCCCATAATCCGTTTAATAACGATTCCGTCAAGAACATCCGTTTTTCTAAACTCTTCCCTTTTTTTAATATTAGAAAGGTGAACTTCAACAATAGGTAAATCAGTGTCGACAAGAGCATCTCTTAATGAATAACCGTAATGAGTAAGCGCTCCCGGATTAATAAGAACACCATCTGCATGTTTACTTTCTTTTTGTAGAAAATCAATCAATTCTCCTTCGTGATTTGATTGAAAAAATAAAAGCTCAACCTTGTATTTTTGTGCATGGTTTTCTAATTCAGCATTAATTTCATCAAGACTTTTTATTCCATAGTGATTTTTATCTCTATTCCCTAATATGTTTAGATTAGGGCCATTGAGTATTAAAATTTTCATATGACGACCTCATCTAAGACACTTTGTATAATTTCTTTTTCAACATGATTATTTATTGTAGTTTCACCAATTTTATTTACTAAAATAAATCTAGGAATTCCATCGACTGCTTTTTTGTCTTGAGACGTTAATAAATATGTATCACTTTTTGATATTTTTGAAATTTTAGTTGGTAAGCCGTATTTTTTTATTAGTGAAATCATGCGTTGGGTAATTTTTTCATCCAGCAGTCCAATTTTTTTGCTTAATTTTATTGCAAATACCATTCCTATCGCAATTGCTTCTCCATGTGATAATTTACTATCTAACTCAATTGCGTGTCCGAGAGTATGGCCAAAATTTACTATCATGCGAATATCCTTTTTGTCCTGCGAGTCTCTTTCTACTTTCTCCATTTTGAGTTTAACACATCTTTTTATAATCCAATCCATAGTTTTGTCATCTAAAATTTTTGTTGTTTCAAGCTTTTCGAATAATTCTTTATCTATGGCAATTGCGTATTTGATGATTTCTCCCATTCCAGAAATTATTTGTTTTTCTGGCAGACTTTTTATTATTTCTGTGTCAATTAAAACTATTCTTGGTTGCTTAACTGTGCCAATTGTATTTTTATGTTTTCCAAGATTTATTGCGCCTTTTCCTCCAAGTGCCGAGTCAACTTGGGCAAGTAGAGTAGTTGGAATTTGTATGCAATCGATTCCTCGATGGTAGAGGGCTGCAACAAGCGTTGCAACATCTCCAACAACTCCTCCACCCACTGCAATTACAGCTGCTTTTCTATCCATTTTCCGGTCAAGCATTTTTTGTAATATTTTTAAAATTACAGATATATTTTTTGCCTTTTCTCCAACAGGTATTACGTGAACATATATTGGAACAGAAAGAGATTTTAAAGAAGCGTTTATTTTATTTCCAAATATTTCATTAGTTTTAGAATCACAAAGAATCAAGTAACTACTATGTTTAAAACGCTTTAAGACTTCGGTGATATTATTTAAAACGCCTTTTTCAATAATAATATTTGTAGTTTCTTCTTGTTTTATGCAATAAGTTTTTTTCATAGTTTTGATTAAGGTTTACCAGGGTTTAACCAATGTATCAAATTGCTCCCAGGTTAATTGTTGTTTAGCATCTGTAATAGCAACTTTTGGATTTGGATGGACTTCTACCATAAACCCGTCAAAAGAGTAATTTCGCGCTTCCTGTGCAATCTTTAATACATTCTCTACGCTTCCGCCCGTATGCGAGGGATCAAAAAGCATGGAAAGTCCTGTTTTCTCTTTTATTCTCATTGTCATTTCAAAATCCGGGACATTGCGATATCCGTTAGGATTATGACCATTAGGAGAAAAACCCCGATGGCAAATAAATAAATTACTTTTTTTAATTCCTCCCTGCAAAACATGATCGATTATTCCTTCCCAGTGTTCTTCATTTTGCCAGGGTTGATTTTTAACCATTAAATAAACGCGATTATTACTAGATGCAATTTTTGAAATTTCCTGCTGAATATAGTGGTTTTGATTTCTTGCTCCAATCCAAACCAATACTTTTCCATTTTTTGTAGCTTTCAATACTGCACTTATTACTTTTTCTGCATGCTCGGGAAGAATTACTTCGGTTGACGGGTTAATGCCTTCTTTTGCTGCTTCTACAAGTAGCGGAATACCTTCTTCTTTTAGCCCGTCAAATCCGGGTTTTGTACGTGGTTTCCACAAGCTTATACGCATGAAATCTATAGTTCGCTTTTTTGCGAGTTTGATTGATTCTCTGATTTGTTTTTTTGATTCTGCGGCACACGGCCCGGCGATTAGTATTGTTTTTTTCATAAAAAAACCTCCCTTTTAGGGAGGTAGTTCTTGCATTGCTAACGCACTAACTCACCTCCCGGTTAGGGAAGTAAAGTAAAAATAAAACCAAGCTTGTGCGCTACTCATTAATATAATCTTATCAGATATTTTTTACGGAGTCAACTATTTGCTTGAAGGAGTTAATGTCTTTATTAATTAATTCGCTTAAGATTTTGCGATCAAGTTCGATATTTGCTTTTTTCATCTTGTTAATAAAAACGCTGTAAGAGAGACCTTCTTGTTTTACTGCTTCGCCAATTCTTGTAATCCACAATTGTCTAAAGTCTCTTTTGCGTATTTTTCTTCCATGATAAGCATAAGCACCTTTATGAAGCGCTGCTTCGTGAGCAACTCTAATTAATTTGCTCTTTGTGCCGCGAAATCCTTTTGTTTTACTTAGTAATTTTTTGTGTTTTCTTCGAGATACAATACCTCTTTTTACTCTTGCCATATGGTTATAAATTAAATTTTAACAAATTTATTAAACTTCTCTTTTATGTATTTACCAAAACTTTTATACGAATTGGTTGCAGAACGTTCTGAGCGCGTTTGCCTAAAATTAATATTTTTTCGAACCCTCTGTTTTACCATATTTATAAAGCTCCAAGCATTTTTTTTACTTTTTTAGCAAATGTTCCGACTAAAACTCCGGGTTCGGCTTGTCTTCTTTTCCTTTTTGCGGATTTTTTTCGTCTTAAATGACCGGTATTTTGGTGCGAAAAGATAACTTTGCCCCTTTTGGTTACTTTAAATCGTTTGCTTGCTGATTTCTTGATTTTTTTCTTCGGCATGTGCTTTTTTCCTTTCTGGCGATATAATAACAATTAGCTGTTTACCTTCAAAGTGCGGCTCTCTCTCGATTTTTGAAATATCGGAAAGCGCACTAATTACCTTGTTTAATGTTTCTCTTCCAAACTCCGGATGTGTAATTTGTCTTCCTATAAATTTTACAACCAGTCTTACTTTGTCGTTATCATTCAAAAAATCCCTTGCTCTTCTAGTCATTACTTCCAAATCGTGTTGATCGATAAAGGGACTTAGTCTTATCTCTTTTGTTTCGGACGCTTTACTTTTTTTCTTTTCTTCCTTTTTTTTCTTTTCCTGTTGGTATAAGAATTTATTAAAGTCTATTATTTTTGCGACCGGAGGTTTTGCCTGCGGCGCTACTTCTACCAAATCAAGCCCAAGTTCTTTAGCCTTATTTAATGCTTCAAACTTAGAAAACACTCCTAGCTGTTTTCCTTCGCTGTCTAATACCCGAAGAGTCAAAGCAAAAATACGCTCGTTTCTTCTGTAAAAGACTCTATTTTCTGATTGTTTCTTATATCTTTTTATCAATTTCTTCTTGTAAC
>JACPAR010000021.1 GCA_016180725.1 Candidatus Levyibacteriota bacterium
GCAGCTTGGGCACTTTCCGATTATGGATTCAAAACAGTTATTTCCAGCTTTTTTGCCGATATTTTTAGAAACAACGCGCTTATTAATCATCTCTTACCGGTACAAGTATCGGATAGTTTTCTAAAAATCTTATTTGAACAAATTCAAAAAGCTCCAAAAACAGTAATTTCGATTAATATTCCTAACCAAACAATTCAAATAGAAAAAACAGGTTTCGTAGAAAAGTTTCCGATTGATCCGTACAGAAAAATGTGTTTTCTAAAAGGCTTTGATGATATAGATTACTTATTAAGCCTTAGAGGAAAGATTGAAATATTTGAATCTAAACACCTCGGATGGTGACCCCGCCTCTGGCGGGGGCTCCTCCGAGGTGAACGTTTTATGAAAAAACTAATTGCCGTATTACCTGGAGACGGAGTAGGGCCGGAGGTAACAGCGCAGGCGGTAAAAGTTTTAAAAACAATTGCAAAAAAGTTTAATCATGAATTTTCCTTCAAAGAAGGACTCATCGGTGCGGTTGCTATTGAAAAAACTGGTAGCCCGCTTCCAAAAGAAACGCTTGAGCTTTGTCTAAATGCAGATGCAATTCTTTTTGGAGCAATAGGAGACCCAAAATACGATAACAACCCTGCAGCAAAGGTTAGGCCCGAACAGGGGTTACTGGAACTTCGAAAAAAACTCGGGCTTTATGCCAATCTTCGTCCAATAAAAACTTTTCCGACTATAAAATCATCACCATTAAAAGACGAGATAGTTAAAGATGTTGATTTTGTTGTTGTCCGCGAACTAACAGGCGGAATTTATTTTGGGGAAAAATGCAGAAAAGACAACGGACAAACGGCTTTTGATATTTGTTCGTATTCAAAACAGGAAATAGAGCGGGTTACTAAATTTGCTTTTGAACTTTCATTAAAAAGAAAAAAGAAAGTTACCCTTGTTGATAAAGCAAATGTACTGGAAACATCAAAACTTTGGAGAGAAGTTGTGCAGGAACAATCAAAACAATTTAACAATGTAATAATCGAATATATGTTTGTTGATAATGCTTCTATGCAAATTATAAAAAGGCCGACAAATTTTGATGTTATTTTAACAGAAAATATGTTTGGCGATATTTTAACCGACGAAGCATCCGTTATTGCCGGATCAATGGGACTGCTTCCATCTGCATCTATCGGAGAAAAAACATCGCTTTACGAACCAATTCACGGCTCTTTTCCAAAAGCCGCAGGAAAAAATATTGCAAATCCAATCGGCTCTATTCTATCTGCCGCTATGATGCTTGAATATAGCTTTAATCTTAAAAAAGAAAGCCAAATAATAGCCCAAGCCGTTACTAAAACGCTGGAAAAAGGTTTTGGAACAAAAGATATTGTAGAAAGTCAACCTCTTACAACTTCTTCTTTTACAGACAAAGTTGTGTATGAGTTGACAAGCAAAAATTAGTGTTATATACTTGGTATTGTGAAAAAGTTTTCTTCTATCCAAATCATTAGCATTATCTCCATTATGGAGAGCTAACGGCTTGGGAGAAAGACCATTTTTCAATTAAGCAAATCTCCCAAACAAGGGAGATTTTTTGTTTTATGAATAGATTTTTAAGCATAGCAACTATAGACGAAGCTTCCAAACGGATTAATGGTGTAGTAAAAGACACTCCGCTTCAGCGTGCAAAAAGGCTATCTCAATTTTTTGATGCAAAGATCTATTTTAAAAGAGAAGATCTGCAGGATGTAAGATCTTACAAAATACGCGGAGCTTATAATTTAATGAGCTCATTAACCCAAGAAGAAAAGAAAAAAGGCGTTGTTTGCGCAAGCGCAGGCAACCATGCTCAAGGCGTGGCGTTTAGCGCTTCCAGTCTTAATATTCATACAACTATCTTTATGCCTAAAACCACACCTCTTCAAAAAATAAACAGAGTAAAACACTTTGGTGGAAAATGGGTTGATGTTCAGTTAGTTGGCTTAAACTACGATGAAAGCTGCCATGCCGCAAAAGAGTATTGCAAAGAAAAAGGCGCAATATTTGTACATCCTTTTGATGATTATATCGTTATCTCAGGTCAGGGAACAGTTGGCAAGGAGATTTTTGACAAGCTTGGTAAAAATATTGATTATGTACTTTGTCCAATTGGTGGAGGAGGATTAATTTCTGGTGTTGCAACTTATCTTAAATCAAAAATAAAAAATATTAAAATAATCGGTGTCGAACCAACCGGAGCTGCCGGAATGGAAGTGTCCAGAAAAGCAGGAAAAGTTGTGTCCCTGGACACAGTTGACACTTTCGTAGATGGTGTTGCAGTTAAAACGGTCGGTGAAAAAACATTCAAAATAGTTTCTTTTCTTGTTAATGACATTATTATTGTTCCCGAAGGAAAAGTTTGTACAACAATGATTGATTTGTATCAAAATGAGGGAATAGTTGCCGAACCGGCAGGAGCCTTAGCTATTTCTGCATTAGACTCTGTGGCAAAAGAAATAAAAGGCAAAACAGTTGTTTGTATCTTAAGTGGAGGAAACAACGATATTTTAAGATATCCGGAAGTAATGGAAAAAAACCTTGTTTATCAGGGTCTTAAACATTATTTCTTAATTGAATTTGCCCAAAAACCAGGACAACTTAGACAATTTGTGGATAAAGCACTTGGCCCAACAGATGATATAGTCCGGTTTGAATACATAAAAAAGAGCGCTAAAGAAACGGGACCGGCACTTATCGGCATTGAACTAACTAAAAAAGAAGATTTTAAACCATTATGCCAAAGAATGGAAAAGCTTGGAATTGGCTACAAACTTATTACCAGCAGTGACCTTCTCTACCGCTACTTAATTTAAATTTTCAACGGTAATTTAACTGTAAATGTAGAACCTTTGCCTATAGAGCTTTTTAACTCAATTTTTCCCTTGTGTGTCTCTATAATTTGCTTACTAATATAGAGGCCAACACCTAAACCACGGTATTCAACACCAGAAACAGCTCTTTTAAAGCGTTCAAAAATGTGTTTTTGGTGAGTTGAGCTAATTCCAATGCCCCTATCTTTAACGATTAATTCTGCATGATTATTCTTTTTTCTTGCAATAATATCTATAGGTTTTTTGTTTCCGTATTTAATAGCATTTGAAACAAGATTTATTATAACTTGCTCTATTCTAACTTTATCCCATCTGCCGATAATTTCTTTATCTGTTTTAACGTGTATTTTATATCCGGCATTTTTAAATTGTATCTCTGAATTTCTTATAACATCTTCTACTATGTTGGATAAATTAACTCTTTCGGGTTGCAACTCCAACCTTCCGATGCTAACAAGTGATATATTTAGTAAATCATTTATTAATTTAGCAAGTCTTTTACTCTGATATTCTGTACTTTCTAACATTGATATAATATTAGACCTATAATTATCTTTTTTTACATATAAACTTTTATTGTTGCGAATTTTTTGAAGCACTGTTTGTAGTTGTAATAAAATAGAGGTTAATGGAGTCTTTAATTCATGTGAAGCGATCGAAAGAAATTCATCTCTCGCGCGAACTGCTTCCTGAGCTTCGGAATAAAGACGCGCATTATCAACTGCAATACCAGCCCTGGCCCCGAGTTCCCCAACTAATACTACATCTGATCTTGAATAAGAAAAATCTTTGTTGCTCGAAGCAATAGTTAATACACCAATTACTTTTCCTCTACTTTTTAATGGAACGAAGATATGAGAGTTTAACCCAAGTTTGCGGATTACCTCATGTTCACCAGGTATTCTAGAAACGTTATTTATCCATTCTCTTGTAGCTTTTACGATAAGAATTGGCCTGCCTCTTCTTGCCGTATCATAAATAGCATCTTTATTTTTGGGATCAGGAGGATAATTAAACATTCTTTGCGCCAGCTTTTGCTTTTTAGGATCAGCCACCTTAACAGTAACTCGGTCTATTTCTCCAGCCTCTTTAAGTAAGTCAATAATGCAAAAATCGGCAATATTTGTTACCACTAAATCTGCAATACTATCCAAAGTTGTATTGTAGTCTAAAGAAGAGGATAAAATTTTACTTGCCTCAGATAAAAATTGTAGATTTTTCATATCTCCAATTCTTCCCTATTCTAACAGACTGTTTCAGATTTGCAAGTTGTAGAAAACATTGCAAGATGTTAAAATCAGCCATAAGGAAAACTATTTATGGCAGGCAGGGAAGATATAGCTAGAAAACCGCAAAGACGCGACACTATCCCTAGTGTCGTAAGAGAACTCTCCAAGCCAAAATCATACGTAGGAAGAGGAGAAATAACAACAGAATATCCAGTACAAGCTTATGTATTAGCGCTTGCGGAAGGATTTGTTCCTTTTGACGCATCACCTGAACTTAATGATAATTTTAAACAAGTTGATGTGATGGAAACGTTGAGCAACTATGCGCTAGAAGGTTTAGCAGAGCCAGAACTTAGTTTAAGAGAAAGGTTTAAAGTAGGAAGCAGAGGAAAATTTGTTTTCAGCTCTGGAGGCAACGATGAAATTCTAGAAAGAATAGTTACCCAACTTCTACGCCCTTACCAAAGAAGAGTTTTAGGTCTTTATGTTGCTCCATACTTTACAAATATGAACATGTATGCAAAACGTTGGGGAACAAATCCCGATGGATCTCCAGTTCTCCCATATTATAACGTTACAACTCCTTTAACAACAACTGTTGGAGAAACCGTAGATAAAACAGCTCAAATCATAAGCAGTACAAGACAGAGAAATCTTTTTGTATACCTTTGTAATCCAAATACACCCAAAGGAGATAGTGCAGATATAAGACAAGTTATTAAACTTGTCGAAGCCGCACAAGACAAGGATTTCCTTGTAGTAATTGACGAAGACTTAGGAGACGCTCTGGAAGATAACCAATCGGCAATACCGTTAACTCATTATTACAATAATTTAATTGTAGTTAGATCTATGTCTAAATATCTTCGATTACCTGGTTTGCGCTCTGGATATGCAGCCATGTCAAAAGATTTATATGATGCATATACAAAAGTTCAAAGACCACATGACATGAATTCGTTAACACAAGCCTTCACAATTATTGCCCTAAGAAACGAAATAGCATTACCGCATTTAGAGCGGACTCGGCAAAAAGTTGTTGAAATTAAAACAAATCTCCTATCATATTTAAATAGAGCAGGAGTTAATTTTTTACCTACAGATCCAAGAGTTCCAATTTTTATTGTTGACGGAAAAAGGAAAGATTTCCATAAAAGACTAGCCAGACTTAGAATCGAAACATTATCTGGATCAGAATTTATAGGTACTCATAGGGGATTAACCGGTCGTTTTGCCAGGATGAGTATACCTAAAGATCCCGATCAAATTCCAGTAATTACATATATCGTCTGTCTAGCAGCTGGCATTAAACCACCAAATTGGTTACAAGAAGAAGTTAATAAACTTAATGAAGCTATTGAAAAATAAAACTTGCCTCCTTATGCATATTTTTGTTAAAATGACAATGCTGCGGGCTCGTAGCTCAGTTGGAACGGAGGACGAAGTCCGAGTTCGCCTGCGAACGAAGTGAGACAGGCGTGGGAAGAGCGTTACATAGTTTGTATGTTCAGAGCTTATAGCTCAGTGGTAGAGCGCTTCGTTGACATCGAAGAGGTCGATGGTTCGAGTCCATCTAGGCTCACAATTCTAGTTAGTATTAATTGATGTATTATGGATAGAAATCAAGCCTATCAAATTCTCACAAAGTATCTAACTAACCATAACCTGATAAAACACAGTCTGGCGGCCGAGGCGACAATGAAAGCTCTTTACAAATACCTCTATAAGTCACCTAACGTTTATAATTTGCATGATGAGGAAAAATGGGGAATTACTGGTCTTTTGCACGACGCGGATTACGAACTGGCAAAAGGATATCCGGAAAAGCACGGC
>JACPAR010000022.1 GCA_016180725.1 Candidatus Levyibacteriota bacterium
ATGTGCTAAGACAATTTTTGAGTAACGAGCTTAAACTTGAACTTCATCCAAATAAAGTTACTTTTCGTAAGTTAGAATGGGGAATTGATTTTTTGGGTTATGTTGTGCTGCCTTATTACACTGTGCCCAGAACAAAAACGAAAAGAAGGATTTTTAAGAAAATAAAAGAAAAGGTTTGCTTAGAAAACTTTAATCAATCCCTGCAATCTTATTTAGGATACCTAGGGTATGCTAACAGTTTTAAGATAGCCCAAGAGCTTAAAAATCAAGTTTGGTTATGGACGAATATTGAATGACGATTATTTACATTGCCTCACTTTTTCTTTCGTGATATCATGTAAATATATGGATGATACTGCCCAATCAGCAAATCCAAACAGCGCTCAACAGCCGCAGCAAGATCAGCAGCCGGCTGGCGGGTCAGTGCCTGTTAATCCTGCAAGCTCTGCGCAAAAAGAGCAGGCACCTGTAATTAATCAGGAATATATAAAGCCGTCAGAACCGGAACCAAGTATTCCTAAAGAAGTAGTTGAGGCCGGGGTTGAAACCGTCAGAACCGGAACCAAGTATTCCTAAAGAAGTAGTTGAGGCCGGGGTTGAAAAAGTTTTAGAGAATGCAGTATTGCCACCGGACGTAGAAAAGCTTGACGTACGCTTGGCAAAAGAGTCAACGCCTGTTGTAACAAAGCCAACAGGCATAGTCAGTCTTCCGATGACAGAGGAAGAAGTAAAAAAAGAAATTGCTGTTAATAAAAATTTGGTTAACTCACTTGCCTGGTGGCTGGCTTTAGTTTATAAACAGTTTAAAAAAATGCACAAAAAAATAACAAGTTAAAGCTATGTTTTTATTTAATTTTTCCTTAGACAGTTTAACTTCGTTTTTTGTTGCGCTTCTTCTGGGGCTTTTAGGCGTAATTGTACTTATTGGTATCCTGTTTGGATTTTTTTATCTGTTGTTTCTCTGGTATAAATATAGAGCTCGGGAAAAAGAGTCGCTTGACTCCGTTTTGCTGCAAATAGCCGTTCCTCGCGAAAACGAGATAAAAATTGATGCGGCAGAACAATTATTTTCCAGCCTTTCTTCTTTACGAAAAGGCGGAATGTTTTCTTTTTTAAAAATGCAGCCGCAGTTATCTTTTGAAATTGTCGGTATGCCTTCCGACATTAGATTTTACGTTTATGTTCCCAATAAGCTTCGTGATTTATTGGAAAAACAGATTAACGGATCTTACCCCGACGCAGAAATAAAGCCGGTTGAGGAAAATCCAACTAAGGGAAAGGCTTATGTAATAGGTGATGAATACAATATTTTTTCCAAAGACGGTAAAGTTGCTTTTGCTTCTTTAAGACTCAAATCTTCTGACTATTTGCCTATAAAAGCGTATAAAGATTTGCCGGTTGATCCGCTTTCTTCAATTACATCGGTACTGGCCAAAATGACAGAAGGAGAAGGAGCAGCAATACAAATACTGGCAAGCCCGGCTGATAGCAAGTGGAAAAGCCAAGGAAGATCGTATGTGTCAAAAATAAAAAAGACCGAAGCAAATCCAGAAACTGCTAAATATTCAGCCGATCAAAAAGAACTAGAAGCAATAGAAAATAAAATCAGTAAACCCGGTTTTGAAGTGATTATCCGCATTGTTGTTTCTTCAAGTACAGTTGAGTCTGCCCAGGCGCATCTGGCAAATATTGTTAGTGCTTTTAGTCAATTTAACAGCGCAAACTCTTTTACTAAAAACAAACATATTTTTAAATGGGCATTTATGACGGATTTTCTTTACCGGTACATGCCGATGCGCGGCGGAAAGTCTTCGATGCTATCCGGTGAAGAACTGGCAACAATTTATCATTTGCCCAATAAGTCAATAACAACGCCAAATATTCACTGGATTACTGCCAAAAGAGCTCCCGCTCCGGCACAAATTGGAGAAAGCGGTCTTTATTTAGGCAAAAGTACTTATCGCGGTCTTTCAAAACCGATTTTTGCAGACATCGATGACAGAAGGCGGCACATGTATATTATCGGAAAAACAGGTACGGGAAAGTCAGAGTTTCTTAAAGACATGATTATGCAAGATATAAGAAACGGGCAGGGTGTAGCAGTTATTGATCCCCACGGCGATTTGGTTGAAGATATGCTGCCTCTTATTCCGCCTCAGCGGGCAGAGGATGTTATCTTGTTTGATCCCTCAGACACGCAAAGGCCAATGGGATTTAACATGTTGGAGGCAGAGACCGAAGAACAAAAGCACTTTGTGGTTACCTCAATTATTGGTCTTATGTACAAGCTTTTTGATCCTAACAAAACGGGTATTATCGGCCCAAGATTTGAGCACGCAATCAGAAATGCAATGTTAACGGTTATGTATGAACCGGGCAGTACATTTATTGAAGTTGTACGTGCGTTAACAGACGCAACTTACGTACAAGAAATTTTACCTAAAGTGCAGGATCCGATTATCAGGCGTTACTGGACAGATCAAATTGCCCAAACTTCTGATTTTCATAAATCCGAAGTTTTAGATTACATCGTGTCTAAATTTGGCCGCTTTGTTACCAATAAAATGATTAGAAATATTATCGGGCAGTCGCAAAGCGCATTTAACTTTAGAAAAGTTATGGATGAGGAAAAGATTTTGCTTGTTAATCTTTCCAAGGGAAAAATAGGGGAAGAGAATTCCAACTTCTTAGGTCTAATTTTAGTGCCGAAAATTTTGGTGGCAGCCATGTCCAGACAAGATATGCCTAAAGAACAAAGGCGCGATTTTTTCTTGTATGTTGACGAGTTCCAAAACTTTGCCACGCCTGATTTTGCTCAGATCCTTTCGGAAGCCAGGAAATATAAATTAAATTTAGTCGTTGCAAACCAGTTTATCGGACAAATGGAAGAGGAAGTTAAGAATGCAATCTTTGGTAATGTTGGTACACTTGTTTCTTTTAGAGTTGGTGTTACAGATGCAAATTATTTACAGCATGAATTTCAGCCGACTTTTACCGAGGCAGACCTTATTAATATCGAAAGATATAATACTTACATTAAAACAATTGTCGGAGGAGAACCTGTTTCGCCTTTTTCTATGGATTTAACCCGCGATATGTCTAAAGAAAAACAAATGGCAAATCCTCGCGTTGCAGAGTTAATCAGGGAACTTTCAAGACTCAAATATGGTAGAGATGCAACTGTTGTTGAGGCAGAAATATCACAAAGGGCAAGACTTTAAGGTTAACGGGCTTGTCTCCTTTTCCTCATTTTGTTACAATGTTTCCTACTGGGCGGATAGCTCAACGGTAGAGCGATTGTCTTATACACAATTGGTTCCAGGTTCGAATCCTGGTCCGCCCACATCTCCTCTTTACACCCTACTAATCTTGCGTTAATATAACAAATACTCCACTATGCGTGATAGAAAAAAAAGTATCGGTCTTGCTTTTCCTGATTATATAGGTTTTGAGCAGCATACAAGACGGCGTTATTCTGATAACCAAAATAACGAAAAGCAAATGCGAAGCGTCTTACTTTTAATTTGTTTAATTGTTGGTATTGGAATTCTTTTTTTAAGATTAATATTTTTACAATTGTTTCAGGGAAGTTACTACAAAAATCTTTCCGATACAAATAGAATTCGTACCTCTGTTGTCCATGCGCCAAGAGGAATTATTTTTAACAGAAACGGTGTGCCGCTGGTTTTTAATGTCCCAGGTTTTAGAACTGTAGTTAACGGAAAAACTGTTTTGCTTGGTAGGGAAACGGCGATTTCTTTAATTGCCAATGGCAAAAAAGATATAGAAGTCGATAGTCTTCGGCAATATCCGTTTAAGGAAGTTTTTTCTCATGTTTTGGGTTACATCGGGCAAATTTCTAAAGAAGAATTGTCTCTGACGCCGTTTTCTAGTTATGAGTCCGGTGAGCTGGTTGGTAAAATGGGTATAGAAAAAGAATATGAAAAGATACTTAAGGGTACGGATGGCAAGAAGCTGGCAGAAGTTGATGCAATGGGTAAAGAAATTAGAACGCTTGGTCAAACAGATCCAATACCCGGAGAGAATATAACATTAACTCTGGACAGCAAATTGCAACAAGCCGCTTTTTTAGCGATGGAAAAGGTTAAAAAGGGCGTGGTAATTGTGTCTACTCCACAGGGAGAAATTCTTGTTCTTTTGTCAAAGCCCTCTTTTGATCCTAATCTTTTTACTCTTGGCGAGAATTATAAGACCGATCAAGAAAGCTCGTATAAAAATATCTCCGAAGCTTTACTGGACTCGGAAAATCAGCCTTTTTTAAATCGGGCAATTTCCGGTACTTATCCGCCCGGTTCTACTTTTAAACTTATTACTGCAGCAACAGGTTTAGAAGATAAAGTAATTGACCAAAATTATGAAGTTACAGATAACGGAGTTTTGCAAATTGGCGCTTTTTCGTTTGCCAATTGGTATTTTACCCAATACGGAAAAACAGAAGGGCAAGTAAATGTTGTTAAAGCAATCAAACGCTCAAACGATATATTTTTTTATAAATTGGCTGAAGAGGTTGGGGTTGAAAGGCTTTCTCAAAAAGCAAAGGCCTTTGGTTTGGGAGAAAGGTTAGGCATTGATCTGCAGGGAGAAGAAAAGGGCATTGTGCCTTCGGATGAGTGGAAAAAAAAGGCAATGGGCGAACCATGGTATCTTGGAGATACATATCATTACGGTATTGGGCAAGGGTATCTTTTAACGACTCCTTTACAGGTAAATGCGTGGACTCAAGTAATAGCCAATGGCGGAATGCTTTATCAACAACACCTTCTAGCGAGTTCAAAGTTAAAAATTCAAAGTTCAAAGTTGATTAGCGATAAAACACGCGAGCTAATTAGGCAAGGGATGATTGAAGCATGTCTTACAGGAGGAGTAGCTTGGCCGCTTTTTGAGTTCAAAGTTAAAAATTCAAAGTTCAAAGTTGACGGAAATAATTTTTTGGAAGCGCCGCAAGCAACTACATCAGCTAATTTTAGCGACTACAGAAAAGTAAGTATTGCTTGCAAAACCGGAACTGCTCAACACGGGGGAGAGCAGACTTTGCCCCATGCCTGGATCACGCTTTTTGCTCCGGCTTACGACCCGCAAATTGTAGTTACTGTACTAGTTGAATCATCTGGTGAGGGTTCAAACGTTGCAGCTCCAATTGCCAAAAAGGTTTTAGAAGAGTGGTTCGGTAGGCAATAGTAAATAGCAAAAATAATTGGGAATTAGAAGATAAATTATTTAGCAATCATGAAAACGTAGAGGGTGCCGTAGAAGATCATAGCAATTCCACTATAAATAATAATCCATTTTTTCCAATCTTTTTTATCGTATAACTTGTTTTCTTGTAAAAAACTTAGAAGACCAGCAGAGGTTTTTGTTTTAATTCTAGCTCTGGTTTTGGATTTTTTCTTTGCCATAGAATTAGTGTTACAGAAAAGTAGAGGAGTTGTCAAGGGGATTGTTGGGGGTTCTCATAACCTGTTGGCACATGTTCAGAACGTCTGACGTTCTCAAGAGTAAAATATGAACATGTATCAATTTAATCAAATACCAAGTAAGGCACAGATACAAAAACAAATAAGGAGAATTGTGTTTGGGAAGGAGGTGTATTGTCCGGTTTGTAAAACACGAAGAGTATACAAAACCCAAGAAAGATACCGATGCAGAAAATGTAGAATTAGGTTTTCTCTTTTATCTCACACATGGTTATCAAATATGAAGCTTCCGCTACAGCAGTTTTGGCTGGTACTTTGGTGCTGGACGATTCAAATACCGGTTAAACAGGGAGTTAAAATGACGAAGTTATCAGAGTTAACAGTCAGACACTGGTATGAAGAGTTTAGATCCCATATTCCTGAAAACGAGGATATTTTGGAACAATTTGTTCAGCTTGATGAAGCATATTTTGGAGGAAGAAAAGGCAGAGCTCTGTTTCTTGGCAAACAAGTGGGGTCTCGAAAACTGGCCTATCAGATTCTCTCCCATACAAATCCTAATCGTGAACATACATGGAAGTTCTTGCATGAATATGTTGCTCCTGATACAGTATTAAATACTGATGGGGCAGCAATTTACAAAGAGATTAATCAATGGTGGCCGGTATATCACAACAGAGATATACATAAGAAATTTGAATTTACTCATACATCGGAGATTGAAGGAATGTTTGGAGTTTTAAGAACCTTTATTAGGAGAATGTACCATCATGTAACGGTTGCCAAGTTACCATCGGTTGTGAGGGAATTTTGTTTCAGATTTTCTCACGCAGAAATGCTTGATTCTCCTTATGAATACTTGCTAATCACATTACGTCTTGTGCCAACTCGTTAAGAATACCC
>JACPAR010000023.1 GCA_016180725.1 Candidatus Levyibacteriota bacterium
GGGATAAATAACTTTTTAGTAAACTTACCAGCATATGAAAAAATAAAAGAAAACGCATTTTTTGTTTCTTTTCAACCGGTACACAACATTTTTTTATTGATTGCCGCGGAAACAGGAATTGTAGGGTTAACATTTTTTCTGTGGTTTTTATTAAAAACATTTAAAAAAAATCAATTTCAAACTTCAGACTTCAAATTTCAAATTTTAGCTATGGTGTTAATTCTTGGTTTGTTTGATCATTATTTTTTAACTCTTCAGCAGGGACAATTACTTTTTGCATTTGTACTCGGGTTTTGCTGGAGTTAAGCTGCTAAAAAATCTTTCACAGTTTTAAAGTTGCGCTAGCACTATTTTTGTCTAACAAGCAAAGTTTGTTTATTGTTATAGCCAAAAATAATTAGAATTTTTGTATTAGATTACGCTTAAAATTAATTTTCCTGCTATTATTTTTATTCCAATATAAACTATAATAAAAGTTAAGAAGATATAGATTAGCTTGGCTTTTCAATATTTTTCACACAGAGGAACATGAAGATGCTTAGCGTTTTTACAGACGGCGGTTCGCGGGGAAATCCTGGACAGGCTGCCATTGGTGTTTACATAACAGACGAGAGCGAAAAAAATATTTACAGTTTTGGGGAAAGATTGGGAGTTGCTACTAACAATGTTGCAGAGTACAAGGCAGTGATTGCTGCTCTTTCCTGGTTAGTAAACAATAAAGAACTTGTTAGCAAATATAAAAAAATAAATTTTTATTTAGATTCTTTGCTTCTTGTATCTCAATTAAATGGAATATACAAAATTAAAAATCCGCAGCTAAAAGAGCTTTATTTCACTGTTAGGGAAAAAGAGACCTTATTGTTAAAGGGAATTCAATATTTTCATGTTCCAAGAGAAAAAAATAAAAATGCAGACAGATTGGTGAACATGGCTCTGGACAACAAACTTTAACTCTCATACAATAGACTCAAGACAGATACAGCTTAATAGCAATAGATTTCGCCGATTAAAATATCTGTGTAATTCTAATAATTAGCCTTAAAGGATTTTACTGATAGAAAATCCGTGAGATCTATAATCCATAGAACAGAAATAATGTTTTAGTTACAATATGGAAACTGCCTTTAAGATAACAGAAGATAAGAGAAACGCCTCAATTCTTATAGTTGATAAACAGGGAGTGCTGGGAGAGCGGATTATTGAAAAACTACAAGAGCAATCTTTAGCTTCTCAAATAGTTTTTCTTTGTGAGACAGACTTAATCTTGGCCAAAGAAAGCTCAGCGGGAATTATTTATGTTCCGTACAAAAAAAGAATTCCTCTAATTCCAGATAGCGCTTATTCCTACATGCTTATTGTTTATAATGGCGAATGGGAATTTAAAGATTTAATGGAGGAGTTTGTCAAAGAGGCAGAAAAAACTAGAGCTAAATTAATTTTTGTTATTCCAGTTTTTCTTGCCACGAAGGAGCTGATAGAAAGCATCGTTAGCTCGTACAAGGACGCAAATGTAATTTTAAGCGGAGAACTTTTCGGTCCGGGCGTTGCGCTGGAAAACAGAACACCTATTGGCAAAATGTTTTTTTTAGTAAGAGAAAAAGAAAAACTGGAAATTCCAAACATGGGGATGGAAAGAGCTTATCCTGTATTTATAGACGATGCTGTAAAGGCAATATTAGAAGTTTTTTTCCAAAAAAACCCGGAGCCAAGGTTATTTTTTCTTTTTTCAAAACACGCAGCAACACAACTAAGCATAGCCAGAATGATACGAAAGGCAAGGCCTTCGATTAAAATAGATTTTGTTAACAAATCAATTGTGAGTACAGGAATTGAAATCATGCTTTCCTATTTTTTAAAAGCAGAGTATCTACTGGATTTAAATTACGATTTGGAGGAGAGAATAAAAGAAACAATTGAATTTTTAGAAACAACAAGTAATCAAAACAAATTTTTTAATAATAAGGCAGAGTTAGAACCGGACATAAAAACAACATCTGGTTTTTTTTCTTTTAAAACAGCAATTTTTATTATTTTTAGTATTATATTTCTTCCAATAATTACCACTTTTTTATTTTCTTTTATCGCAATTTGGCAGCTAAGTATTGCAAAACAGGCAGTTGATAAAGGAGATTTTCAAACAGCAAAAAATTCGGCAGAAATTTCTGAAAAGTTTTTTACATTAGCAGGTTATACAGGGGAAACAGTGATTGAACAAGCAAAACTGATAAAAAAGAATCAACAAATACAGCCCTTTATTAAAAGTATAGAAGTTGGCAGGGATGTGGCATCTATTTTTATTTCTCTCTCTGATGGCATTGAGAAATATAAAAATGTTTTTGCGTTTCAAACTAAAAATCCCAAAGATGATTTTTTGGCCGGATCAAATTATTTAAAAAGCGCATTGAGAACTTTTCAAAAAATTAAGGCCGAGGACATGCTTAGCAAAAACAGCTTTTTGCCTGTTTCTTTAAAAGATGGGGAGCAGTACGAGAAAAGTATCGAGTTTTTAGGAAATACAATTGATGTTTTGCCTGAACTTTTGGGTTTTTATGGAAAACGGAATTATTTAATTCTTTTTCAAAATAATATGGAGCTCCGGCCCGGAGGAGGTTTTATTGGTTCGTACGGGTTATTAAGCTTAGACAAAGGGACAGTAGCTGATTTTTCCATTCAAGACGTGTACGATGCCGATGGGCAACTTAAAGGACACGTTGAACCTCCTTTTCCGATAAGGCGTTACATGTCTATTGTTCATTGGTATCTTCGAGACAGCAATTTTGATCCGGATTTTATTAAGGGAGCTTCTGCGTCTGCATTTTTTTTAAAGCTTGAAACCGGAAAAACGGTTGACGGGGTTATTGGTATAGACGTGTCTGTTGTAAAAGATCTACTTAGAGTTTTAGGGCCTGTTTATGTTTCTTCATATAACGAAACAGTAGACGCAGACAATGTTTACTTACTCACTCAAACTCATGCGGAAAAAGATTTTTTTCCAGGTTCCAGTCAAAAGAAGGATTTTTTACGCTCACTGCTTAATTCCATACAATTAACGTTGTCTTCTAAAAAACAATTTTCTTATCCGGCTTTGTTTGCGGCAATGGCACAAGCAGTAGTACAAAAACACATTGTTTTTGCGATGGCAGACTCAGATTTACAACATTTTTTTACAGCAAATTCTTTATCTTCATCACTTGCAGATAACAGGGTAGAGGCAGCAGATGTAGTTAACGATTTTTTGGGAATTAGCGAGGCAAATATAGGCTTTAATAAAGCCAACTATTTTATTAAAAGAAAAGTCGATCAGAATATTAAATTTGACGAAGATGGCAGTATTGTAGAAAATCTAACGATTTCTTATAAAAACACAAGCACGCAAGGTTCTTGGCCAGGAGGGGATTATAAAAATTATTTACGTTTAATCTTGCCTCTCAAAACAAGAATTACAGCCATAGCAATTAACGACCAAAAACAAGAAATAGTTCCTGCGGTTACAGATGCGCTTGTTTATGAAGCAAAAAGCTTTAAAGCACCAAAAGGACTTGAAGTTGAAGAAAAAGAAGAAGAAGGAAAATCCGTTTTTGGTTTTTTAACTGTTGTTCCAACAGGTAAGCTGCAAACAATTAACATTAGCTATATTCTTCCTCAAAGCATTGCAAAAGAAGAGCTTGAGTTTACTTATGATCTTAAGTTGTTTAGTCAACCGGGAGTAGAGGAATATCCTTTTACTTTTACACTTTTTTTCCCGGAATCTTTAAAAGCATATAGTATGTCTAAGGAATTAAAAAATGAAAAGAACCAGATATTTTTATCTAAAAACTTAAATTCAGACAAAAACATCCGCATAGATTTTTCCAGCAAATAGAAGGACTGACTACCCTTCATTTATTAATCCGCCCTACGCCATAAAGTAGAGAATTAATGTTATAATATAAGCTAATGGATTTGTTATCTATAGCGTTGATAATTGCAGGGCTGTCGCTTTTTGAAATCATTACAAGCATAGATAATGCTGTTATAAATGCCGAGGTGCTTTCTACAATGCAGCAGAAAGCAAGAAAATGGTTTCTTTTCTGGGGAATCATTTTTGCTGTTTTTATTGTCCGTGGACTTTTACCTTGGCTTATTGTTTGGGGAACAGTTCCAGAGCTTGGGCCAATAGGCGCGTTTACGGCGGCGTTTAATAATGATCCTAGTGTTGCCAAGGCCGTTGAATCAGCATCGCCTTTGCTATTAGTTAGCGGTGGAACATTTTTGCTTTTTGTATTTTTTCATTGGCTGTTTGTTGAGCCTAAAAATTATGGGCTTAGAGCGGAAAGGTTTTTTCATTCACAGGCAGCATGGTTTTATGCGCTTGTTTCGATACTGCTTGCGGCAATTGTCTGGTTTGGTCTGGAAAAAGATCCGCTTATGGCTTTTGGAGCCGTGCTTGGTTCGACCGCTTTTTTTATAACTCATGGATTTAAGCAGCATGCGGAAATGGAAGAGAAGCGCTTGATGCAGAAAAACCGTTCTGATATCAGTAAAATATTTTATCTAGAAGCAATTGATGCAAGCTTTTCGATAGACGGCGTGTTAGGGGCATTTGCTTTTACTTTGTCTGTTCCTCTTATTTTACTGGGTAATGGTTTGGGAGCGATTGTGCTTCGTCAATTAACAATCAGCAATATAGAGAGGATCAAAAAATATATGTATTTAAAAAATGGCGCTATGTACTCAATTTTCTTTTTAGGGACAATTATGGTTTTAGACAGCTTTGGTTTTCACATTCCTGCGTGGCTGTCGCCCGTTATCACTATTGGAACGGTTGGGTATTTCTTCTATAAGTCCAAAGCGGAGATGGTTTAAATAATTATTTAATTTTGTCAGAAATCTGGCCTGCGATAAATTGTTTTACAAAAGCATAAATCCTGTTACGTTGTTCTTTTGACTTAAATGCATGGTATAGACCGGGGGAGATAGAAAGAATTATAATTAATCCAATAATAGGAAGAAGATATTTATCTACATCTGGGATTAGGCTGCCAAGAAAATAACCGCTTAAAGTAATACCAATTGCCCAAAGCAGTCCTCCAAGAAAATTATAGAAAAGAAATGTAGCGTAGCTCATTGATCCAATTCCTGCGACAACCGGTGCAAACGTTCTGATAAAAGGCATGAAACGGGCGAGAATAATAGCTTTTCCTCCATGCTTTTTATAAAATTCCTGCGCTCTTATAAGGTGGTCTTTATGAAAAAGAAACGAGTCTTCTTTGTTAAATAGTTTTCGGCCAAATTTATGGCCAATGTAGTACCCAACACTATCTCCTGCAACTGCTGCTATAAAACATCCTAAGACTAGAATTTTAATATCTAAAAAGTTTTGCGAGGCTAAAAATCCTGCGGTAAAAAGGAGGCTGTCGCCGGGAAGGAAGAATCCAAAAAGAAGGCCTGATTCGGTAAAAACAATTGCCAAGACACCCAAAAGGCCAATTGTTTTAATTAGTGTTTCTATGTCAAACATTAAATATATTATACGCTATGCAAAAAGCGCTGTCTACTTTTTCTCCGGTAGCTTATGATTTTTTGGAATCCGGCCGTTATATTTTTTCAGAAGCGAAGATTTTTTATCGGGGGAAGCTTTGTTCAATGGCCACGAGTATTTGTATAGCCGCTCGTTTAAGCGGAGAAGCAGGAGGTAATCGTTGGTAGTTGGGAGGAAGCGACGATGGTTGGTTTTGCCTGCTAAAGACAACATGTTCCATTGCGGTTTGTCCATTTGGGGCTAAATCTTCACCTGGGTTTGGTTGTTCTATTTCTGGCACTGTAACAGCAGCAGCTAGCTCCCTGCGATTGGTGGTGCTTCAAGCGCTTTTCTTAGTGCACCTGTTGGGTATGGCCGGCCGCCTTTGCCCAAAATGTCTGTTTCTCCAAAAAAAGCATCTAGAGCAGTTGGTTGTCCTCTTTCAGATAAATTTGCCATACCATACATTTTAAAATACTGTTTATGTTTCTTCTTGACGGGCAAACAACTATTTTCTAACAGCAACCTGACAAAACATCCTTGTAAAAAAAATTACTACACAGTACAATAGTGGAGCATGGAGCAGATAAGTATCGAAGCGTCGTATCCGCTGTCGTTTAGAAAAGAGGAAGCAAAAGAATTAGGGGAGCATCTAAAAAACCGCCACTCCGTTGTTTTGGTTGGTATGAAGCGTGTGGGTATTAGTAATTTTTTGCGCTTTTTTCTCAATCACAAAGCAACAAAAAAAACGTATATTGCCGATAATAAAGAGCATCTTTTTATTCCTGTTGATCTAAATGATTTAGTCGAGCGGGAACTGTTTCCGTTTTGGAGCTTAACTTTAAAGCGAATTGTTGATGCGGTTGAGAAATCATCTCTTTCTGAAAAAATAAAAAAAGATATCGAGTCGCTTTTTTTGCAAAGCATTCAGTCGCAGGATTTATTTTTTACTATCGATAGTATCAGAAAGGCGCTTTTAACAATTGTATCAGCAGGCGTTTTGCCAACGATTTTTTTTGTCCGCTTCGACCGGATAAAAGATGCAGTAGTACCTGCGTTTTACGACAACCTTAATGGTCTCGTAGACGCAACGCATCAAAAACTTGTCTTTGTCTTTACCAGTTTTAAGAGTTTAGATAAGCTTGCACCGGCAGTATTTACAAGGGCGTCGCTTTCTGTTTTTGCCCGCCGCATGTACATAAAACCCGCAAAACATGCTGATATCAAAGTTATCTACGATACATACAGGGAGCGCTATAAGTTGTTGATTTCAGAAGAAATGGAAGACGCGTTGTTTCGCATTGTCGATGGTTACGTGCAATATCTTCAACTCACTCTTATTTTATTACACGAGCAACAGGTAAAAGTGGCTTCAGAACTTGAGTTGTATGAATTATTAGCCAAAGACGAGCGGATTATTTTGCAATCCGAAGAGTTGTGGGAGAGTTTGGAAGAAGAAGAAAAGATTATACTGCAAAAAGTTGTGGATTTAAAAAAAATTGGTGAGGCGGATCAGGAAAAATCAAAGTATCTTTGGGACACGGGAATTGTTAGTAGTAAAAACGGTAAAACGGAAGTGTTTAGCCCGCTGTTTAAACAGTACGTGGTTTCGTTAAGCCAAAAAGAAAAAGAAAAAACTAATACAGAGTTTACCAAAAAAGAAAACCTCCTGTTCTCTTTTCTAAAAAATCACGCAAACGAAATTTCGGAAAGAGAAGATATTATTGAAGCAGTCTGGCCCGAGGTAACAACTTTGGGCGTTACCGACTGGGCTGTAGACAGGTTAGTGGCAAGGGTTCGCGGAAAATTGCGCGTAAAGGGAAGTTTCTATAAAATCGAAACCATCAAAACCAGGGGTTATAAGCTGGTGGTCGCATAAGAATCTATTCAGTGTCATTTTTGATTTCACTTTTATCTGTCATCCAGGCTACGCTCGAACAATAAGTTAACATCGCAAGACCGACCCGTTACGACTAAATTAATTTTAATTTCCTCTTTGTGAAAAATATTAAGAAGATTGAACCTCAATCTCTGATTGTGTTACAATTACGCTGGATTGAGGATTGACGCTAGAGGCTGGAAGTTTGATCTTGAATTTAGAAACTAGATGATAGTTTTTTTTATTTTCAATTTTCCAACTTCAAAATTCAATTTCCAATTTCTAATTTCTAGTTTCTATTCTCAAAATTTACCATGGACAAAATATACAATCACAAAGACGTAGAAGATAAAATTTATAAAAACTGGGAAGAGAGCGGGTATTTTCAACCGGAGGTACATCCGGATGGTAAACCCTATTGTATAATTCTGCCTCCTCCAAATGCCAATGGTGATCTTCATTTCGGCCACGCGATGTTTACGGTCGAAGATATTTTAATTCGCTATCACCGCATGAAAGGATATGCTTCGCTTTGGCTGCCTGGAACCGATCACGCGGGAATAGAAACGCAATTTGTGTTTGAAAAAAAGCTTCGTAACGAAGGCAAATCCAGACTTGATTACTCGCGTGAAGAACTTTACAAAATGATTGATGAGTTTGTTAACTTATCAAAAGGAAAAATTCAAAACCAGCTAAGAAAACTTGGTTTTTCTTTGGACTGGAGCAGGGAAAAATACACGCTTGATCCGGACATTGTTCAATTGGTGTACAAAACGTTTAGGCAAATGTACGAAGACGGGTTAATTTACCGGGCCAAACGATTAGTTAATTACTGCACAAAAGACGGCACATCTTTTTCCGATTTGGAAGTTGTGTACGAAGAGAGAAAAGACCCATTGTATTACATTAAATACGGACCATTAGTGTTGGCAACAACTAGACCAGAAACAAAATTTGGCGATACCGCAGTTGCTGTTCACCCGAATGACAAAAGATACAAACAATATGTAGGTCAGGAAATTGAAATAGAAACGGTTTTGGGAAAGGCAAGAATAAAAGTAATTGCAGATGAGTCTGTTGATCCGTTGAAAGGAACCGGTATCCTCATGGTCTGTACGTACGGAGACAAGTACGATGTGGAGGCGGTGAACCGTCGCAAGCTGGCCCCGCGGATCGTGTTCACGCGCGACGGGAAAATGAACGCTCTCGCGGGGAAGTATGAAGGGCTCGACATCAAGACTGCCAGGAAAGATATCCTCGCTGACCTCGAGAAAGCCCGGATGCTCGTCACCAAAAAACCAATCCACCACACAGTGAACGTGCACGAACGGTGTGGGACTGAAATCGAATTCCTCAGCACGAAGCAGTGGTTCGTCCACATCCTCGAG
>JACPAR010000040.1 GCA_016180725.1 Candidatus Levyibacteriota bacterium
CAACCATAATTTTTGGACTGATCGCAATTTTCTTTTCAATAAGAGAAGAAAAACACAAAAAAGCGCTGCTTAGTAAAGAAGATAAAAATAAACAAAGGCTTTACGAAATATCTATTTTAAAAGAAATTCAGGACAGAATTGGCTACGAGTTGGATATTGAAAGAGTCGTTGATGTTGTAACCGGAAGCATCAAAAATCTTTTCCCCTACTCCACTTCTTCTTCTATTTTAATTAAAGAGGACTTATTGGTTTTTAATACATATATAGAAGAATCTGTTAGCCACGCGTTTTTAAATCAGGTAAAATCAAGTATGCTGGCATCACTTTCGGCAATTTCTGAGGCGCCGCTTCCAACCGAAATTAAAGAACACGCATCTGGAGTTGTGCCCGATGACACAAATACCTTTTTACCGGCATCTTTTTTTCAGATTCCGCTTATTATTAACGACAAAGTTGTAGGACTTCTTAATATCTCTTCTACCAAACCGGGCCTTTATAAAGAAGACGAAATGACAATTCTATACAGAATTACAAACCAGGCAGCAAGCGCTCTTTCCAAACTAGAGGATGTTTTAAGTACCGAAAAAGGAAAGCTTTTAGCTATGATTGCCAGTCTTTCTGATGGAGTTTTTATGCTTGATAAAAATAACCAGCTGCTTGTAATTAATCAGGCGGCAAAAAACTTTCTTGGTCTGGAAAAAGTCAACCTCTCAATTATTGATATTCTAAGTGCTTTTAAGATTAACTTTGATATAGCTCCAAAACTGGAAGAGTCTGTCTTGCAGAAAAAAACTATTGAGGCAAAAGAAGTAAAAATTGGAAATAAAACTATTCAAATAATTATAAGCCCTGTAATTGAAGAAAATAAAAATACGGTAATTGGAGTATCTGTGCTTTTACACGACATAACCCTTGAAAAAAATCTTGCCCAACTAAAAGAAGACTTTACAAATATGATTGTGCACGAACTGCGCACTCCGCTTACCTCTATCAAAGGCGCTTCGGAGCTTTTGGTGCGCTCCCCTGTTAAACTTACCGATATAGAACAAGCAAGGCTTTTACATTTAATACAAGAGCAGTCTCACAGATTACTTGATGAAGTATCAACTCTTCTTGATGCTGCAAAAATGGAAGCCGGAAGATTTTCTATCGAGAAAACTCCGGGTGATATTAGACAAACTATTTATGAAAAAGTGCAAATGCTGTCTCCCCAAGCTCAAGCAAAACACATAACTATAGCTACAGACCTTGACCCACATTTGCCATCTGCTGTATTTGATCATTTTCGCATTGGCCAGGTTATAACAAACCTGGTTTCAAACAGCCTTAAATTTACGCCTGAGGGAGGAAAGATAATCGTGAAAGTATCACGAGTACCACAGGTACCACAAGTATCACGGGGAGTCGATGAAGAAGCTCGTGATACACGTGATACTCTTGATACTCGTGGTACTCCTAATTTTATTACCGTTTCCGTCTCCGACAACGGTATTGGCATTCCAAAAGAAAAACAGGAAACGCTTTTTTCCAAATTCTCCCAGGTTATCCATGACCGCCCGGACATTGTAAAGCTTGCTCAGGGCACCGGACTTGGTTTGTATATTGCCAAAGGCATTGTAGAAGCTCACGGAGGACATATTTTTCTGGAGTCTGAGGAAGGCAAGGGAACAACTGTATCCTTTACTCTACCAATTGTCAAAACCGAACCAGCCTCAAAAGGGGTCCCCTTGCGAGGCTACGCAACCCCTCCCTCACAGATTTTTCATTCGGTTGTGAACTAAACGATAGGCTAGCGTCTTATTCCGAATTCTTTTCCATCACTCACTATCTCCACTTCCCCATTTTGATCCGTTCTTAATATCTTAATATCTTTATTTCTCAATATCTCCAGCACCTGCGGCGCTGGATGGCCATAACGGTTTTTTGCGCCAACAGAAATTACCGCAAGTGATGGGTTTAATTTTTCTATTACCAAACTATCTGTACCAAATTTTGACCCATGATGCGGAATTTGCAATACCTTAACTGATTTATTTATAATATTTACCGCCTGACTAAGCTCGATTGTCTGACTATCCCCTGTTAAAAGCGTGCTAAACAAACCGTAAGAAATTAATGTCTCCAAAGATGCAAATTCTTTACTCTCTCCAATTAATTCATGCGGGCTTGAACTTTTTAAAAATTCTTCTGTTGGACCTAAAATTTTTAGCGCTACACCATCGTTAATTATGAATTGGTCACCGGCAAAAACATAACGGGTTGGAATATTTGATTTTTGAATTTCTTTTTGTAGCTCCGAATAAGAAGAAGTTTTATTATTTAATTTCTCTGTAACAAAAGATAACACAGTATATCGTTTTACAACAGATACTAAGCCAACAAAATGATCTAAATGCGGATGACTAAGAATTACCAATTCTAATGTTCTGTCCCAAAACGGCATGTGGTTTGATAAACAGGAAAGAATTTTGTCATCCGGGCCGCCGTCAACTAAAATATCCAAACCCTTGGGAGTGCGGATAAAAATTCCATCTCCCTGCCCGACATTACAAAACACAACGTGCAGTTTGCCGTCGTAAAATTTTGTTCTTTGATAAAAAACAACCGCGCCTAAAAGAAAAAGTGAAAAAAACAAAATAGAGACAAACTTCAAAACTCCAATCTTCATATAGCTGTGACGATCGTCTTACGTATAACAAGATTCTTTAGTGTTGGAATCTGAATAATCCCTTAACAAACACTGCTGACCAAACTTCGTCCCGAACAAAACCTTTGGGTAAAAGTTCTCTGGGTAAAAAGGGGTCTTTTGCGCTTATCTCTAAAAATTTTCTTATAGCTTGAACTCTTTCCTCCGTTGTTAGGTCATCTCTAATTCCTTTTAACAAATCTTTATATTCGCTATTAATCCTTTCTATATTAAAGACTTTTTCAATAAATCGCTCTTTAGCCTCAAATAAAAACTGGTCTGATACGAAAATATATGCATTAGAAAGAAACTCACGTTTTGAAGAAAGAAATCTTTCTATATCCTCTTCAAGCGGCAAGGGCGAAATGTAAAGGCTTTTTTGCAGCATTCCAAACCCGAACCGGTGAAGGAATTTACGAAAGATATTGCGCAAAGATCTTTTTTCTTCCTCTATATCAAACCCAAGAATTCTCCATTTACCATCCCATGGTTTATTGGAAAATCTTAATAGCGGAAAATAATCAATCGCTAATTCTTTTCCCTTTACTGTAAGTTGAAATTTTCCCCTGGAAAGCAACTCGATGTTCTCATCCGTTTTTAAACTATGAGTAATACTATAAAGACTATTTTTCTTATATGATTTGGGGACAAAACCGTAGAGATTTTCGTAGCTAAAAGAAACAAATCCTCCTGGATCGCGGAGTTCCCTAAACACAACATCTAACAAAGTTAATCCGAAAAGAATAGATTTTTTAATACCCATATATCTTAGTATACATGTGACGATCGCATCTTGTATAGCAAGATTCTAGTTGTTGCTTCTATTATTCCCTTTGTAAAAAAATACTAGCACAGCTGATAAAAAGCAGTAATAACCAACTACAAGTTGCCATGAAAACTCCCTTATTGTTGCCAATCCTCCGAGACGTGAAAATGTAGATATAACCTCTTGAAAATAAAGCAAAAAAGGTAAAGATAAGTAAAGAAAAACCTGGCCTAAAGGTTCGATAATTAATCCAAGTATTGCCCCTATCCCACCTAACATCATAAGAATAGGCACAACCCACAAAACCAAACCATTTACAACAACCGACCAAAGCGAATAAGTACCAAAACTAAAAAGCAAAATAGGAAGAGTTGCAATCTGAGCAGAAATCGTAGTAAGCAAATCCTCACCAATCCCCCCGCCCGCAACGCCTCGCAACGTTTGGCTTGCGTGGCGGGCTGGCCTAATCTTTGGTATAAGTATAAGTCCAAGCGTTGCCATAAACGACAACTGAAAACCTACATCGAAAAGTAAATTCGGAGAAATAAAAAGCATAATAAAGCCTGCCAAAAATAAACTATAAACAGATAAACGCTGCCTCCCCAGAATCTGGGCACAAAAAACCAGAATGCCCATAATTGATGCGCGGACAATCGAAGGCTCCAAACCCGCCAAAACTGCATAAAAACAAATACCTAAAATAGTTAAGACTAAAGCGAACTGACGCCTTAGGAACATAGCAAAAAAGGAGCTTAAGAATCCCCCGACCATGGTTACATTCATCCCTGACGCTGCAATAACATGCAAAACTCCGGCATTTCTAAACTGGGCAAAATTTTCTTTTGACATTTGTTCTTTAATACCAAAAACAATTCCCAAAAGAAGACTGGATGAATCCGGAGGAAGCGTATTTTCAAAAAAAGAAATTATCCGTTGGCGAATAGTAGATACGATTGCTAACCCCATATTTTTGTCATTTTTTTCCGCCTTAACTTTTGGAAAATACATTGCCATAACAGTCTTTTTATTACTTAGCACTTGTTTATGAACAGTGCTCGAAATACGAAGCGTTTGGCCATAATGAAATTCGGGATACCGGGGAATTTTAATAATAATCTTCTCTTTTCCGTATGGACTGGCAATTATTTGCTGGTAATTGCTAAACATATTTGGTTCCGAAAGCAAAGTTGTTTTAAATTCTAAGTATTGACCATCATGCAACTCAGGCTGGTTAGCGTAGAAGAAGTAAAAACGGAGAGAAAGTAGTGTTATTAAAACTGAAGCTATTAGTAACCATAAACGAACCATAAATCAGTTAAAAGTTCAAAGTTCAAAGTGAAGGTACTTTATTTATATAAATCTTCCTTAACTTTTCACTTTGAACTTTGAATTAGTATACGCTGATTTTCCCCTTTATCTGCTCAAAAACTTTACTGCCCACGATTTTTTTAGTTAATAACTCGTCAATTGAACCATATGGCCTGTTGTTTGTTATTTTTTGCGCTGTAACCGCGCCTACCCCAGGCAAACTATCCAATTCTTGCTCACTAGCTGTATTGATATTAATCAGAGTTGAAATATCTCCTGTTTGCCCTCCCCCCGTGATACTTGTGATACCAGTGGTACTCTTTATTCCCTCTCCAACTGCCGGCACATATATCTTCGCTCCGTCAGTCAACTTTACCGCTAAATTAAGGCTCTTAGCTGCCCATTGCCTGTCTGCCTGCGCTGACAAACCTCCTGCTGCTACAAGCGCGTCCTGAATCCTGGCGTTTGCAGAAAGTTTATACACGCCCTGTTTTACTACCGCACCTTCTACGTCAACAATAATTTCCTGTTTTAAATCTGCTGCGCTATTTTCGTTTGATTTTTCAAAAACAATATCCTTTTCACCAACTGCTGAACCTCCAAAAAAAGATATCAAACCATATACAAAGAATATCAAACCAAGAAAACCGAGGACTAAAGGAAGCCAATGCTGCTTTATCAAAGACCCATACTTCTCAACAAGGCTGTGAAAATCCATATAAGTTTTAAGATTTTAAATGTAGATTTGACATTTGATACTTCGACTATGCTCAGTATCAATCTCTTCAAGAGCCTGAAATATGCTTTCAGAGCCGAAGGCCTGAGTGGAATCGAAGGATGAGTTTTAACTTTTGAGATTAATTTGTTACGAAATTTATAATCTTTCCCTCAACATAGATAACCTTTTTAATTTGTTTTCCTTCCAAGTGTTTTATTACATTAGCACTCTCTTTAGCCATCTGCTCAACTTCCTTTTGACTTTGAACTTTGCCCGCTTCGCCGCGAGGCGAGAACTTTGAACTTTCAACTTTTATTTATGCTGTCTCTCACTTTCCCATTTACCTGCACCGCAATTGTTATTTCTCCTTCCACTAAAAGATTAGGGTCATATGAAGGCCAGGACCGGGAATGAATTGAATTATGAATTATGAATGAGGAATTATGGTTTTCTCCATTATTCATTATTTCTCTAGATCCTGAGCTCGAGATCGAAGGACCTGATTCATTATTCTTTATTCTTTGCCAAAGTTCCTCCGTCACATGCGGTGCAAATGGAGCTAAAATTAACAAAAACTTTTCCAAGTCTTCTTTTGATAATCCTTGAGCATCTGCTTGCCAGCTGTTAATAAACTCCATCATCGCGGCCACTGCTGTGTTAAACTTCATATTCTCCAAATCCTCGCCCACTTTTTTTATGGCTTTATGAAGACTTGTTAGCAGTTGCGCTGATGTTTTGCTATCCGAAACTTTTGTTAACGAAAGCTGCCAGACTCTTTTTAAAAATCTAAAACAGCCCTCAACCGATTCCTCACTCCAGGCAATTGTCTGATCAAACGGCCCCATAAACATTTCATACACTCTTAATGTGTCTGCGCCAAATTTACCGGCAATATCATCCGGATTTATCACGTTGCCAAAAGACTTGCTCATCTTTCTGCCATCAGGCCCAAGAACTATTCCGTGGGAACGACGCTTGGCATAAGGTTCGGGAGTTGGAACAACGCCTATGTCGTATAAAAACTTATAAACAAATCTTGAATAAAGCAAATGCAAAGTTGTATGCTCAAACCCGCCCTGATAAATATCAACCGGCATCCAATATTTGATTACATCCTTATTCTCTTCAAAAATATTATCCTCCTTGATCAACTTTGAATTTTGAACTCTCGCCTCCTCGAGTCCCTCGGGACTGAGTCCTCGGGACGAACGTCTGAGCGACCTCGGAGTCGAAGACCTGAGCGAAGCCGAAGGGTTGAACTTTAAACTTTTCTGATCGAGCTTACTTGCGAACAAGTAAGCGAGGAAGTACCAATTTGATCCTGCCCAGTTAGGCATAGTATCTGTTTCCCTTCGTGCGGCTCCGCCGCACTCAGGGCAAGCCACGTTAACCCACTCCGTAACCTTAGCCAAAGGCGACTCACCTGTGCCCGATGGTTCGTATTGCTCTAAATATGGAAGTTCAACCGGCAAATCCTTTTCCGGCACCGGAACAATTGCATACTCTTCTCCATCAATCACCCGATAATCCCTTCCTTCAACTTTGAACTTTGCCCGCTTCGCCGCGAGGCGAGAACTTTGAACCTTGAACTCCCAGCATTTACGGCAGTAAATAATTGGGATTGGCTCTCCCCAGTAATGCTGACGGCTGAATACCCAATCTCGCAGATGGAATTGCGATGATCTTTTGCCAAATCCTTTCTGCTCGATATATTTAATAATTGGTCCCCGAGCATCTTGCCAACGCATCCCCTTAAACTCTTCAGGTTCCTGCAAAATACCATCGGGCTCGTGATGATAACAAACTTCAAGGTTTTTTACCTTCTCTGCAAGTTCGGGATCTTTTGGAAACATTACGGGATGAAGAGGGAGATTATATTTTTTCGCAAATGCAAAATCCCGCTCATCATGAACGCTTGCGTTAACAACTCCCGTGCCGTACTCGTAAATAACAAACGATGCAACCCATATAGGAAGTAGTTTCCCGTTAGGAGTGTATTCTGTGTATCTGCCCGTGAATATACCTTCTTTCTCTTTCTCAATATCAAACTTTTTTCTTGCCTTCTTTTGTTTTATTTTTTCAACAAATTCCATCACAGGCTTTTCGTGCTCTGTGCCTTTTACAAGTTCGTATACTTTAGGGTGCTCGGGGGCAATAACGGTAAATGTTTGAGCCATAAAAGTTTGCGGTACGGTATCAAACATTTCAAAATGGATATTCATGTCTTTGACTTTGTAACGAAACATCACGCCTTCACTTTTTCCAATCCAATTAACCTGCTGCACTGCAATTTTGTTTGAATAATCAACCAGTTTTAAATCTTCCAAAAGTTTATCGGCATAAGCTGTAATTTTGAGTAACCACTGTTTTTGCATACGCTTTTCTGTTGGATTGCCGCAGCGCTCATGCGTGCCGTCGGGCTGCACTTCCTCGTCTGCAAGGTTTGTTTTACACGAAGGGCACCAGTTAACCGGCACGTCTGCCTGAAAGGCTAAACCCTTTTCGAAGAACTTAAGAAAAATCCACTGAGTCCATTTGTAATATTTAGGGTCTGTAGTATTGACTTCCCTACTCCAGTCAAACGATAATCCAAGTGATTTAACCTGCCGTTTAAATGTTTCGATATTTTTCTCAACAGCAATTGAGGGGTGGATTTTGTTTTTAATCGCGTAGTTTTCGGCCGGCAAACCAAACGCATCCCAACCAATTGGATATAACACGTTAAACCCTTCCATGCGCTTTTTTCTGGAATACGCATCCATGGCAGACCAGGACCTAACATGACCAACATGCAAACCCGCACCCGAAGGATACGGAAATTCAATTAGAGTATAGAACTTTTTGCGCGCGTCAAAATCTTTCGCCTTATAAAGTCCCTGTTTCTCCCAAACATCCTGCCATTTCTTCTCTATTGAGCTTGGATTATATTTTTCCATTATCTTTACATTATTTTTTGCTTTAATCTAAAGTATATCATATCAGCTAAGCGAATGAAATCTTGGCAACTAAACCAAGAACCTTGCTATACGTGTGACGATCGCATCTCGTATAACAAGGTTGGAATACTTTTCCTACTTGTCCTGCTTTGACTACTTTTGCTACTATTACCCTGTGAGGTTTATTTTTCAGTCTTTTATCGTTCTTCTTTCTTTTGCTCTTGTTTTTGTCTGGGAAAAAACTCTACTCGCCGGCTATACAATCCAGGTTTTAGGTTTTTTAGTTTTTTTGTTTCTTATCACATCTGCCAGAAAAAAAAGTTTCTTCTCTTCACAAAGTAGCTCTGGCTCCGCTAGCAAACAAGGGCTTAATCTTCTTACTTCTTTTGGAGACGGATCAATCAGTATTTTTGTACTTAATACAATTATTTTACTTTTAATTTTTTCAACCGGCGGCTTGTCTTCTATGCTCTTTTTTCTCCTCTACTTTTTAGGCTTTAGTATTGCTTTTGTTTTTGAACCAGGCGTAGTTTTTACTTTTATGCTGGGAGCTGTTCTTGTTTTTCTACCCGATGCGCTAAAAAACGATTTAATGGGTAATTTTGTAAAAGTTGGTTCTTTAGTACTTATCTGCCCTCTGGCATTTTTCTTTGGCAGAGAATACAGACGGGAAGAAAAACAAGAAAAACAGATCGAAACATTAAAAGAAAAAAGCGTAAAGGCTGCAGATAGAATTACAGATGATGTTGATGATATTTTGGAAGAAGAAAAAGACACACTAAAAGAAGAAGATGTGGAAAAACTGGATGATATTTTAGAAGAAACAGAAGA
>JACPAR010000024.1 GCA_016180725.1 Candidatus Levyibacteriota bacterium
CCCTGAGCGACAGTCGAAGGGGACGAAGCAATCTCATCGATAGAGATTGCCGCGCTTCACTTCGTTTCGCTCGCAATGACGGAAGTGCAAAACTTGTGTTAGTGTAAAGATCAATAATATAAATCCAAAGTATTCTAAATATTGCGGCAGATAGACAATTACGAGTTTATAGTTTTTAGTTTTTAGTTCATAGTTGGAAAGAGACCAGCCGTTGGCCCAATTATTCACGAGCACATGATCTTTAAGTTCAGTTCCGAATATAAAAGGAAATAGAGTATTAATACTATTTACTATTTGCAATTTACTATTTGCAATGGTATATGTGTGCCAGCCGGAATCAAAAGATTGAGATAAAATTATTGTTGAATTATTGGATTGTTCAATTGTTCCATTTTTCATTACCGCGACGTAGAGACTGGGGTTTAATTTTGTAAAATCAACTGCTGTTTTTGCCGAGAAATTTTTTAAAGCAGAAAAATTTGGACTTACCAGTCTTATTTGTTTTAAAGTTTCGGCAGGGAAGGGGAATAGACTTACGTCTTCAACTTCGGATTTTGCTGTTTCTATGCCGACTGATTTAACAATAAAATGAAAGCCGTATCCTTGAAAATAGTTTTGGGTTTTTGGTATAACAATTACGTTTTTCTCGCTTGTTTTGGAAAGTCTTGTTTCTACTTCGGATTTTGTTTCAAAAGGATTGTCTACATAAAAATTCATAGGCAAGCCGGATAGATACTTTGTTTTGACAAATAATATATATGAAGCTTGGTGAAAAAGATTATTTTTGTTAAAAGTAAGTTCTGCCGAGCTGCTTCTTGATTCCAATGTTACCGTTGCCTTGCTCACCACGTTTTTAGAAAAAAAGTAATCGCTAAACGGGTTTATTTGGCTATTTAGAGTTTGAACTTCGAATTTGCCTTTTTTAATAACGCTAACTAATGCCGGCGGACTTTTAATTTTATCAATGACAATTTTTATGGTTTTTATTTGGTCTTCTTTTATTGGTATTAAAAAAGAGGGTTGTTTTACGTTTTGGGTATCAACAAAAACATTTTCTTCATTTGCGTCGTCTTTTAATTTTATTGTGTTAACGTATTTGTTTAAAAGATAAGTTTTAATATTGTTTTGCGAAGCAGGAACTTCGTAGTTTAGATCGCTAAATTTTATTGAATTTGGTTTTGTAATAATTTGTGGTTTTATAACAATCGGCTCGTCATAAATAGATATTTTTTTCCCGTTTATATAAATTGTTGGATAAGAAGGGGTAAGAATAAAAGATGCCTCTTCCATACTTACTTTTACAGGAATAAGAAATTCATTACTGAAAAACGAGGGAATTTCTAATAAATAATTTTTTATTTTAAAAGGAAAAGTTTTTTTGGGAATAAGCGTTATGGAATCTGCGTTTTCTATTGCAGTAAACTCTAAATCGCTTTGGAGTTTTTCCGTAAAAAGCGAGGGGAAAATATAGACAAGATCCGGTTTATTATTATCAAAAATATAATTTTGTGCGTACAAGTTTATATTATCTTCTTTCTCATTGGAAAATCCAGGATAAGTTTTAATTGCTTGTCCGTTAAGAGTATAAATAAATGAATTTTGAAGATTTGTTTCGTAGACAATTAATTTTCCAAACTCTTTCTTTTTACGCAAAAAAGTGCTTTTTGTTAGAAAACTCTCTAATTGGACGTAATTGATTGGTTTTGCAAAGACAGAATTTAGGATTGTTTTGTCAAGCAAGAGATATTTTATGTCGTACTTTCTAAGCACGTTTTCAAACGATAGAGTGTTTTGAGTATTAATAGCATAGGAAAGCTCGTTATAGAACTGTTCGTTAAGATTACTCCACGGATCAAATGCCCTTTCTAAAATCGGCTGTTGAATACCGTACCACAAAAAACCAGAACCCCTTTGGCCCCAATCATAATATTGCCAGTTCCAAAAGGTAAGGCTAGGTAAAAGAGCAATTCTTTGGCTGTCGTTTTGTTTATCTAAATACTTAAAGGTATCTAAATAATCTTTTGGCAGATTTAATTTTAAAAAAGGAGAGAAAAAATATCCTTGGAATGCAGGAAAAGAAAGATAAAAAATTCCCAGCGCGGTAACGGTTAAAAAAGACATCTCAAGCACAAGTTTTATGTTTCTGTCATTGCGAGCGTAGCGAAGCAATCTTTTGCTTTGAATGGGATTGCTTCGTCGCAAGCTCCTCGCAATGACGGCTGAAAAATTCCTAATAATAGATAACCCATTGGCAAAAAAGAGAGAAAGACAAAAAACAAAAAGGGTAATAAACTTGGTAAAAGAAAATCTGAATACTTCGCCAAAAACGGGAATCAGGTTTCGGAAAAATATATTCAGTTGATTAATAATCGGGGTATTATTGGCAAGAAAAAGAAAGGAAATAAAAAGGGCAAATACAAAAGGAAGATAATAGGTTTTTCTTTTTTTTACGGTGTCAAAAAGTCCGATAAAAGTAATAATTAAAATGACAAAATAAATAAATTTATAAATAATATTGCCCTGGTGGTTTCTCCATGCTTCCATAAAATAAACGTTTTTATTTTTAGACTGATCAAATTCTACAGTGTCGATCATAAATCCTTTTAAAGACAAAACGCTTGCTATGTCTCCATAAGCCTGATTTCGGTAAAAGATTTCTTCGGACGAAAATTGATTGATTTTTGTGTTTTGAATTATGTTGGCGTTTTTAACGGCGCTATAACCAAAGGGGAGTAGCCAGAAGGCATTTGCTGCGAGTATTATAATACTTGTTAGAGCAATGCTTTTTACTTTTTTTGTTGTAAAAAAATGAACAATAATTTGAGACAAAAAAAGAACAAAAAATGCAAAAAAAACAGTGGGAATAAAGCCTTGGGGAGTGGTTAAAACACTGCCAATAAAAAGCAGTAAAAGATTTTTTTTGTTGGGTAATTTTAATGCTTTTATTATTAATAAAGTTAAAATAGGCAAGGCGGCAAAATGAACAGCAAAAACTTCAAGCGGTGCATAGTACATTTGGATAATACCAAGATTTAACATGTAAAAGGCAGCTGCCAGAAAAGAAGCTTTTTTATTTTTTGTCAGAAAAAAAGCCAGGTAAAAAAATGCAATTGCGCCAATTAAATGCGTTAAAAAAATAAAAGTGAAACGAAGCATTGATAAAGGAAGAAAAAGCGAAAGAAGGGAAATATAAAGTGTATGAAAAAGATTGGCAGCATGTGCCATTCCATCTAAAAGCCCAAGTCCTCTATACTCTTGCCAGGTACTAAAAAGAGCACGTTTAAAATTTAGCAACAAATTAAATTCAGGCATTATATTATCCCAGCCGATAAGATAAGTGCCTGTAACATAGTTGGTAAAAAAAAGAATAACTTCAATTAAAATAAGCAACAGCACGTAAGGCATATTTTGTAATTTTCTCGCCCTTCGTCATTGCGAGGAGCCCCGCCAGGGCGGGGCGACGAAGCAATCTTAAAAATAGATCGCCGCGGTCGCCTAGGCGACCTCGCGATGACGACTGCGAAATTCGTAATTTTAACGCAGGGTGAAAGCTCCAAAAGAGAACCTTTTAACAAAATAAAATGTTTGTTTAATTAGATCTTTTGGTTTGATAATGCCTTTTGAAACAAGATAAAGTTTTGTTGTTAGTCTTTCCGGCAGAGTTAATAAAATAATTGTTTGAATTATGTTTGTAAAAATGTCTTTTATAGTTGGTTTATAGCCATAATGTAAAACCATATTAAATCGAATCTTAAGAGTGTTTAAAAATTTTTCTTTTACATGCATAAAGGTATCGTTATTTCCGTGAATTCTGTAATACAGAAGTTTTTCTTTAAGGTTGGCAAATTTATATCCCTGACATATTAGCTTGAAGAATATATAATAATCATTATTTGCGCTGTAAGATATTTCGTACCTGAACTTCGTTTTTCTCGTCATTGCGAAGCCATGAAATGGCTGTGGCAATCTGGTTCTCTTGATGTGATTGCTTCGCATTCGCTCGCAATGACGGATAGGGGGAAGTAGCCTTCGATACATACATGACGGATGAATAATCGGGTGAATAACAAAGTAGGATTTATAAATTGATTCATGTGTTTGCGGTTCCAGCTTATTGCCGATGAGATTACCTTTTTTATCGATAACATAAGCGTTTGATCCTACTAAAAAAACCCCGGGGTTTTTCTCCAGAAATTCAATTTGTGTCTCAAGCCGTTTCGGATGAGCAACATCATCAGCATCCATACGGGCAACATATTTGCCTTTAGCCTTTTTTAGGCCTTTGTTGGCGCATAAATCTCCTCCGCAATTTAAATTTTTCTTTAGACTTATAACTTTGATTTTTTGATGATGTTTTTTGTACTTGTTAATTATTTTTAAAGAATTATCGGTTGAGGCATCGTTGATAATAATAAATTCAAAATTTTGATAGGTTTGATTTAGAATGCTTTCTATCGATGCCGCTAAAAATTCTCCGGCATTATATACAGGTATTACTACTGAGACTAATGGTTTTGTATTATTCATAATTTTTTTTCCACGCCTGTCAAGCAGGCGAGCTCCTCACTTCGTTCGTCCGCTCCTTTTCATCCTGCCCTATCATTCGATAGGGAGGAATCATCAGGTCGCCTAAGGCGACTAAGGGGACAAGGCGGGGAGAGATCTCAAGATAGAGACAAATATTGGACACGTAGAACGTGTCAACTCTCTTTCTGAGATGATCCCCACCAGGAGCGTCGTTTACGACAATCTTTGACCTCAAGCAAATTAGAGGTTTTGGATTGCCGGACGAAACTTCCCGGAACAGACAATTGCCTAACAACTTATAACGGAGTCACCCGTGCTAGCGGTTGCCCATCTAGCCCTCTTGCAGAAGACTTTTGCCTCCTGCTCTGTGTTTGGCGGAGTTTATCGCCAGTGTGAGTCTATCCGGTTCGCCGGAAGATGTTGGGATCAGCCTGGACGAAACCTGCGTTGTTGGCGCCTTGTGCGATCCTTCTTCCGATGTGCGCATTGATTTGCGCCATCACCTCCTCGCTAGTGCAGCCAGCGTATTCCCAGACGTGTCCACGAAGGGACCGTCCGAGTGAATAGCGGGCTGGCCCAGCAAGCAGAGTTTCTCTCTCCGGTTGCCCTTCGTTCCAGAACTCCACGTGCAGCTGTGATCCTGAAGTGGCGACTTCGGTTCGGTTCTCGAGTCCGTAGTCGTTGATCAGCCTGCAGGCCGAGGTTGGCGCCGATGCCGGAGCGACTGGTGCTATCGGAGCTGAAGGCGCTGGAGCCATTGTCGCGGGAGCCGGGACCGGAGCGACTACGCTGATACCAAGATCTGAAGACGTTGCCAGCCTAGTTGCTATGGTTTCCCAGGTACTGGCGTTTCCGCCATC
>JACPAR010000015.1 GCA_016180725.1 Candidatus Levyibacteriota bacterium
CCTGAAGATTTGCTCAAAAAAAAGATGGTGGTGAAATAGTAGGACGCTTTGAGGAATGTATTTATATTCCAAAGGAAGGCAATACAGTTATATTAGGTAGTAAGAAACCAGTACCCTTAATAAGGTAGTACAAAACACGTTGAAAGGGTCAAAAATGTGATACATAATACAATAATTATGCAGTCTGGAAACAGGCTGTTATCAACCACCCGTTGTAAAAGACGGGCTTTTTTGTGGTTAAAATTATTACTTCACTATTACGATATTTTTATATCCTATTGACAATGGTTTGATTAAATGTGCTAAAATGAAATTGAAGATATGATTATGAAAAATAAACGAGTTGCTAAAAAATCGCAAAAAATAACTTACGAGGAGGGACTAAAAATTGTTAAAGCAATACAAAAAAAGATAGAAATACTAGAGAAAAAAATAAAATCTCCGAGCGCCACTTCTGCAAATGAACGTTTACTACGATTCCCTTAAACTTGGAACAATTAAAAATAAGTATCTGGTTTTAGATACAAACGTCTTATCCTCTTGTTCCTCTGATGTAGAATATTACAAAGTATTCTTTGAAATATTTAAAGCTAATCCTATTTTAATTGATCCTATTGTAAAATTGGAATTTTTAAGAGGAGCCTACAAGGAACAAACTTACAAAGAAAAAAATAAATTTTTAACAATTGAAAAATTCTTTCCAATGGCTGATCATCAAGATATTTATAAAAGGATGTATGACAACGCTTTCAATATAGCCCGCATATATAGTCATCATGGAAGAAGTGATGTTCCTCTAGGAGATATTTTAATAACTGCCAGATTTGGAATTTATAAAGACGATAGATTATTCTTGACAGAAGACATGAATGATTTTTTAACACTTCTATTTGATAGAATTTCAATCATCACTTTTGAGAAAATTAGAAATAAAGATAAATCCGAATACTTAGAACATACTCAACTTTTAAGGTTTAATCACAAAAAATATGAAGATTGTTTAAAAAATTTACCTGAATAGAATGGCTATGATTTTTATCTACATAACAAATCCATTGTATCCCTGGAAAGGAGAAGTTGCTGATGAGACCGAATGTATTTTGATTACAAAAACTACAAAGGAAAATTACGAAAAAGTAAAAAATGAAGTTGAAGAAATTCACTCTTACACAATCCCCTACATCATCAAAATACCTGTTGAACCTAATTCTAAATACTCATAGTGGTTAAAAAGCGTCCTTTTTTCTTCTAAAATTCTTACAAATTTTTGCTTGATAACTAGTTTTAATCTTCTACACTTTTTAAGCAATGAAAATTATTCTTATTTTTGTCTGGATATATGCCGCCATGATAGCGATGTCTTTTTGGGAATCTTATACCGAAGGAAGACATGCCTGGGATAAAAGAAAACTTGGCTGGAAATTAAGAATAACCAAAAGATTTGTACTCCCAGCTTATCATTTTTATCTTTTTTTTGTTATGTGGCCTTTACTTTTAACTCTCCCTTTTGTAATTTATGGCTTTGACTTAAAAATGTTTGGGGTTGTAATGAGCGCTTATTTTTCCGGATTGGTAGTTGAGGATTTTTTCTGGTATGTTGTTAATCCTGTAGTAAAACTTTCTGAATTCAATTCAAAGTTTGCTAAATTTTATGCATGGATAAAACTTGGCGAACTCGAAGTTCCACTTCTTTATATAATTGGCCTCTCTATGGCAATTACATCCTGGTATTTTATTTGGAGATGACTGTTTTTTGTAGTCTCAAGGCAATTAAAATATAAAAACTATAAAAAAATATTTCAAGCAATGTTGGTTTAGCTGTATAGCCAAAAATAGTCCTAAGAAAACTACCAAATATACTATCGTTACTTAATATAAAAGATATATTTAAAACGGGATCGAAGAAAAAAACAGGTAAAAGCCCAACTTCCTGAAATTCATGCACTCCATGTGAAATAAGACCGGCTGCAAATAAAAGCAAAAATATTGATGAAGCAGTAAAAAATGCTGAAAGATTAATCTTTACTGCCCGCGCAAACAATAAGCATCCTAATATTAAAGCCAAAATTAAACCTAAAACCGCACCGATCAACTGATTTGTTGAGCCCGTCATGCCAACTGCCCTTAGATATAAAACTGTTTCTACACCTTCTCTTAAAACCGAAATAGCAACCATTGATGCTATGCCTAAACCATATCCTTTTTCTATATGTGGCGCTAGCTTTTGCTTGATTTTTTCACTTAAATTTTTTTGCTTATGTACCCAAATTATCATCCACGTTAGGAATAAAGTGGTAACAAACATAAGCGTCCCCTCAAATACCTGTTCTGTTTTTCCAGAAAAACCACCGAAAAAAAATTGTAAAAAGTAAGCAGTTATAACAGAAAGTAATACCCCAACAAATGTTCCAAACCAAACAAATTTTTTAAGTTTCCAATTCGCTGATTGCTTAGAAAGAATGGCAAAAACAATACTAATCACTAAAATAGCTTCTATTGTTTCGCGGAAAGTGATTAAACTGGAAGTAAACACAAATAATAATGTATACAACAAAACTAACACTGTCAAGATGTTAGTTTTGTTAAACAGTCAAAGCTTAAAAATTAAGCAATGTTGCCTGAATTTGCTCCTCCCTGATTTACATCTCCTGCTGGATTAACTGGTGGTTCTTGAGCAGGAGGTACTTGTTCTGGCGTAGGGTTTACAACTGGTTCTGTTGGTTGTACAGGTTCGTTAACCGGAGGTACAACGGGCTCCGCTGGCTGAGATGGTTGTTGTACCGGCTGCTCGCCAACAGGGTTTACTGGGTTTGGCGTAACTGGCGTACTTTGATTTTGTTGATCATCCATTATCTATCACCTCCCTCTTCTCTTTTTTTGTCCACATTATAAAATCTTATCCTATCTCCCCTAAAAAGTAAATCTATTTCTCCGGTTGGACCGTTTCTATGTTTTGCAATTAATAATTTTACATTCATTGTAGGAGATAATTGGTCTTCCGGTCTGTATAAAAACATCACTACGTCTGCATCCTGCTCTATTGCGCCCGACTCTCTTAAGTCGGCAAGCTGTGGCTTCTTCTCTCCTCTGTGTTCAACCGCACGAGATAACTGGGATACAGCTACAACCGGAATTTTTAATTCTCTGGCTAAATTTTTAAGGGCTTGTGAAACAATCGAAACCTCCTGAACTCTGCTATCATATCTCCTCCCCGGATCGGCCAGTTGAAGATAATCAACCATAAGAAGTTTAATACCGTATTCCAACTGCAGACGCCTTGCTTTTGTACGCATTTCCGAAACAGATATGCCAGGTGTATCGTCTATAAAAATCGGCGCGTCTGCAAGCTGACCCATTGCTTCTGATAATTTACTGAAATCATCCTCCGAGAGCTTACCTGTTTTTAATCTCCATGCGTCAACATCTGCCTGACCCACTAGTAGCCTGTCAACCAACTCTTCTTTACTCATTTCAAGTGAAAATATTCCAACCGGTAATTTTTCGATTACGCTTATATTTTGGGCAATATTTACAGCCATAGCCGTTTTTCCCTGACCCGGACGGGCTGCAAGAATAATAAGATTTGAATCCTGCATACCGGAAAGCAAAGAGTCGAGGTCAAAAAATCCGGTCTTTACCCCACGAAATCCAATTCCGGTTTTATGCAATTCATCTATTCTGTCAAAACTTTCTGCCAACGCTTCTTTGATTGGTGTAAAACCTCGTAAGATTTGCCCTTGAGAGATAGAAAAAATGGATGATTCAGCCTTATCTATAATTGACTTTATATCTTTATCATCAACAAATCCCATTTCTGCGATTTCTGTACCTGTTTTTATAAGCAATCTTTTTGTAGATGCCTCTTTAATTAAAAGAGCGTAATGCTCCACATTTGCAGCCGTTGGTACGGAGTTAACAATTTCTATTAAATAAGAAGAGCCGACTTTATCATAAACTTTTTTCTTTTTAAGCTGAGTTGTTAAAGTTAAAACATCTATTGGTTTTCTGTCTTCGTATAAAAAAAGCATGGCCTCAAAAATTATTCCGTTTGTGTCGTTGTAGAAATCTTTTGGGGTGATTATTTCAGACACAATATTAATTGCGTCTTTATCAAGAAGAATTGCTCCTAAAACGCTTTTTTCTGCATCTTCGTTATGCGGCAGTATTTTTACGTTAGCCATAATTTAATTTTAAACTATTTTAATACTACCGTTTCCATCTCTTCCGGTAATTTTTCAAATGTAACTGAATATTTAGAAACGGCGCTTGTCTGTTTTCCCAAAGCCTTTACTGCCTCCTCTGCACCATCACCGTAAAAGATAACAACATTCGGTTCAAGAGCTGCGATTGTTTCTTCATTTAATTTTCCTTCTACTTTAATTAATAAAACATTATGTTTGTCCAGCTTTTCTTTTGCAGCTTCGATTGCATCGGTCTTACCAAGTAAAATGCTTAATCCATCAATCAAAATACTATAAACTATATTTTGTGCATTTCTAAAAGCGGTAATTTTTGTTCCGGAAACTTCGTATTCACCCGGCCCTTTAATAGTTACCCTGCTTTCTTCAATTTTTGATAAGTCGTATTTTTCCTGCTCATTTAAAATAATCACCGCGTCTGCAGCTGTTTTAGACTTAAGCGCCACTGTTGGATCAACAACAAACGCAGAACGTTTTCCTTTTAACCTTAAACAACCTTGAGCAACAATATAAATATCCATCGCATTTAAAACAAAAGCTGAGCAGTTTATTCATCCTAGCACAGCTTTTTTTCCTTGACAAGAGGATCTTTTTAATTTATTATTAAGCACATCTTGAGCTACTCTTCTGCCCGGAATTTCCAGGTTTTATAATTTATGAAAGCAGAAAAAATTGTAATTTCTTTTATTGCAGTCCTTATTGGCGTTCTTGTAGCAGGAGCTGCTTTTTATTTTTACCAAAGTACAAAAATCGTTTCGCCATCTCAAATTAAAACCGTTTCTATAAAATCTCCCACCCCAACACCTTCTTCTTCTATTTTTCTGTCTGTTGAAAATCCTAAAAACGAAGACGTCGTGGACACAAAGACAATTACTGTTAACGGAAAAACAACATCGGATGCTGTAATTATTTTGTCAACAATCTCGGATGACCAGGTATTTACACCAACAAAAATCGGCAGTTTCTCAACCACAACAACTCTTAACGATGGTGCAAATCTTATTACAATAACGGCAATTGCTCCAAACGGAGAAGAAGTAAAAATAACAAAAACTGTTACATATTCAACTGAAAGTTTTTAATTTATGAAAACAAAATTTAGTTTTATTTTTCTATTTGCTATTTGCTTTTTTACCCTGAGCGTAGTCGAAGGGCTATTTGCTATGAATGCGATAGCATTATCTCCAACGCCAACAGATTCCGACGCCCCAACACCTACAAAGACTGAAGTAAAAAAGGATACGAACACCAGTGAGGTTATTAATGATCTAAAAGAACGTATCGCATCAAGAGTAGCACAATTAAAATTAGTTAAAAGAAAAGGAATTCTGGGAACCGTTACCGATATATCCGGCACTCAAATTACTCTCTCTGATCCACAAAACAATACCCGCTTTATAGATGTAGACGAGCTAACGAAATTTTCCTCCCCTTCTACGTCTGCAAAAGAATCTTTCGGACTTTCCGATATTACAAAAGGAACCAAACTTGGTATTCTTGGCATTTATAATAAACAATCAGAAAGAATTCTTGCCAGATTTGTTAATGTTATTTCTTTGCCAACAATAATTAACGCAGCTGTTACTTCTGTTAACAGCGATGATTTTAGTTTTAAAATAGTTGAAGAAGAAGGAAAATCAAATAGCGTTGATGTTGAGAAAATAACAAAAACATTTTCCTACAGCAAGGAAACAGACCTTGTAAAATCAGGATTTTCAAAAATAAAAGAAGGTCAGCACGTTATGATTATTGGATTTCCGGATATAAAAGATAAGGCAAGAATTGTTGCCTCCAGAATTATTATTTTTGCAAACATTCCTAAAAATCCAAGAATAATTATTCCCCAAGAAGCATTAGATCCTCAAGACACTACAACTCCATCGACCGGCAGCGGCAAAAAACTTACACCAATTACTCGCTAAAAAATGCTTGAACAAATCGCAGAAAGAATAGGAAGAGTTATAAAACCACATTTTTATACACGTGTTGAAAATAGTATTAACGCTTATAATCTTTATGTTTATAACATAGAAAACTTAGAACTTTTAAAAGGAAACCCGTGTGTTTTTGTTGCAAACCACATAAAGCCTGAAGGTGATAAAAATGTTTACCGTTCCTCAGGTTTAAGTCCCGATTCGTTTTTATTAAGAAGAGTAATTCTTAATACACTTGGTCAAGACGTGCATTTTGTTGCTCAATACGATCCTAATGATCTTGGGACATTAAGAGATAAAATTCCAGGCGCACGCAGCGTACTTAAAAGATTTCATAAAGGCATGCTTCGGGGATTCGATGTTATTCCTGTGTCAAAAAGAACCGGTGCTGTAAATGTTGATTTTTTCAGAGACGCAAAAACAGCCGTTGCAAGAAAAGAATCGATATTCATTTACCCCTTTGAAGATTGGATGGATGACTTTAATCCCGAACAAAAAATTGAGTCCGGAGCAGCTTACCTTGCGCAAAAGTTAGATGTCCCAATCTTTCCTATTTATGTCTTTGGTTGTAAAACATGGAACCCAAAGCCAAACCAAGAAACAACAATCGTATTTGGTAAACCATTCTCCGCAAAAGGGATAACGATTGAGCAAACAAATAGTAAAATAAGAGAAGAACTAACAGCTTTACAAAATTTAGTAAGAGCTAAAAACCATGAACAATAGGCTTAACCAAACAAAAAATTTATTAACAAAAAATTCCCTGGATGCAATTCTTGTCTCCTCTATTCCAAATATTACTTATCTCACAGGCTTTTCTAATTTTTCCAAAGACGAACGGGAAGCATTTGTTGTTATCGTGGCTCAACCCCTGGCTCAACCCCAGGGGTTGACGCACAAAACCCCTGGGGTTACAGGGTATATTATTACCGATGGAAGGTATTCCGAAGCAGTACAGATTTCTGTCCCCCACTTTGAGCTTATCGAACGAAATGTCAATAATACTTTAAAACAGATCTTTTCATCTCTTTTAAAAAAACATCGCATAAAAACAGTTGGCATAGAAGAAAATAACATCTGTGTTGCAGAATACAAAGCATTCAAAAAACTTTTTCCCAGAATAAAACCGTTCGATATATCGTTGTTACGAACAATAAAGTCAAACGATGAAATTAAAGCAATCGAAAAAGCTTGCGAGATTGGAGACAAAGCATTTGAGTACATATTGGAGCAGCTTAATGAAGATTTAACCGAAAAGGATGTAGCATTCCTACTTGAACATTTTATTAAAAAACAAGGCGCTGACCTTTCGTTTCCAACAATAGTCGCCTTTGGTAAAAATTCTTCCATCCCCCACCACCAAACAAGTAATCAGCGCCTAGCGTCCAGCGGTCAGTTTGTGTTAATTGATTTTGGAGTAAAATTGAATAATTATTGCTCCGACATGACCCGCACGGTATTCTTTGGTAAAGCAACTGATGAACAAAAAAAGATGTACCAAACTGTGTTAGAAGCACAACAGAAAGCCATCGACTTTCTTACTCAACGTCATTCTGAGCGAAGCGAAGAATCCCCAAGGGCTTCTTTAAAGCGGAGTGGATCCTTCGGCCTGCGGCCTCAGGATGACGGTCGGATGAAAGCAAGTGACATTGACAAAGTTGCACGTGATTACATTGTTAATAAAGGTTATCCAACCATTCCCCACTCCCTCGGCCATGGCATTGGCCTTGAAGTTCATGAAGCTCCACGGCTTTCCCCAAACTCCAGTGATGAACTTAGAGAAGGCATGGTGTTCTCGATAGAACCTGGAATTTATTTACCGGGCTTTGGAGGCGTGAGAATCGAAGATCTTATCGTTCTTGAAAAATCCGGCCATAGATCTCTAACAAAATCCCCAAGAGGCATGATTATAATTTAAAAGCTAAGCGATGTTTCGATAAGTTCATCTACTCTACCACTCTCAATGTATTTTTACAACTCTTTCTCTGCAAGTCTTGCACCCTGCACAGTTGCTTGCAATTTTCTAAAAGCTACTTCCCATGCTCTAGTCCTAAGTCCGCAGTCAGGCGTTGGATTAACCAGACTTGAATCACCAAGTAATTTTGCCGAATAAAGAATACGGTCCCTTACAAGTTCCGGGCTTTCGAGAAAATTTGTATGAATATCGGTAACGCCAAGACCAATACGTGATGGAATCTTATATTTTTTAAACCAGGAAAGAATTTCGTATCCTGGACGGTTCCCCTCTTTAGTTCCTAATGTTTTTGAATCCCGATTAGATAACTCTAATGCATACTGGCTACAATTCTCCATTTTTTGGATATGGGGAAAAAGAAGCCGGTAATCAGAATAACAAATATGCACGCTAAACTGCCCTTTTAAACCCTTTACCGACTCATTAAACGACTCAACAAATAGCGGAACTTCTGATGGAATTGTTGTTGCAGCCGGTTCATCAATTTGTATCCAACCTGCACCATTTTCTATAAGCATTTTTATGTTTGGACGAATTAGAAACTTAGCAATATCTAAAACAAATTTACGCCGCGCTTTTTCCTTGTTTTGAAGCGCAACTTTACCACCTAGTCTTTGAGCTTTCTTTCCATAGTATTCATCAAAAGACCATGCAGCAATAGTATATGCTCCGGTAATTGGGATTTTTATTACTCTGTCCGTATGCTTTTTTAAAAATGCTAATTCTTCTAAATGCCAGGGTTTTTTTAGTTTTGGCTTTCCAACGCATGCCGCTTTTTGATAATATTTATTATCAAAAGACCTCACCAATCCTCTAAATACAAAGCCATAACAACGATTAACCGCGTATTGATACATCTCGCTCCGCTGCTGCTCCCCATCGTAAACAATATCAAGCCCAGCCTTTTCCTGCATGCGGATTGCGTAAATAGATGCCCATTTTTTAATTTCATTCCTGTCACGGGTGCCAGGGTTTTTCTTTTGAAGAAGCAATATTAATGGGTCATAGTCAATATCGAATCGCTTACCCCAAGAAACTGCATCCTTGATATCTTCATCTGTAATTTTTTTTCCTAGCGCAACCTTTACCCGCCATTCGGGTTTTGCAAGACTTCCTATTTCGTGCGTAAGTAAATGTATCATATTATTTTTGGAAATATGTTTTAACATCTTTTAGAATTAAAAGTTTTTTTGCTGCAACTTCTTCTGGTAAAAATTCTATATCTGAATTGTTTGCAATATATAAAACTTTAGGGTCAAGTCTTTTAAGAGTCTCTTTTATAAAAGACCTTAATATAGCTTTATTTTCAAGAAGCGAATTCCTTCCGTCAACAATACCGGCAATAATATCAAATGGTATACGCCTTGGTAATGACTTAAGTGTTGTTTTATAAAAATCAACACCAACAACATCTGCTAATTTTTCATTACATAATTTTAAAACAAAAGGCGCCGCATCACCAAAATAAAAATGCACTGCAAATAAAGAATTTCCTTTTGATTTATATAAAGTTTTAAGTGAATCGATAAATAATTTTAGATCTTGATCATTTGCTCCGTGATATGGAAGATAAGGCTCGTTAAGCTGAATAAATGATACACCCTTTTTATTTAAGTATTTTATAATTAATTGCAATATTTCTGTTGTTTTTGCAAGTCTTTCCTCAAAGGAGGCATCTCCTTCGCTTAATTTTGCAAATGTAAAAGGAGATGGCAGTGTTACTTTCCATTTTTTTGAGGGTTTTGTGTTTGGGAAAAAATCATCAAGCTTTCCGGTGTTTAAACGAACCTTTTTGCTAAAAATCGGTTGGCGGAAAAAGCTGTTGTTATTGAACCACCGGGTAAGCGCACCAACTTCTAAACCTTGCGTTGCTAAAACAATGGGTCGGAAAATATCTTGCCAAGAAAGTTTCCCATCTTCGATGTAATCAAACGCTGCAGATTTCTGAAGCTTAAAAAGTTTTACAAGATCTGCTTTTTCTTGTTTTAATAAATCCTTTTGAGAAAGGCGATTACGATCTACATCTCTACTTGTTTGGACAAGTTTTGCAGAGCGTGGATAAATACCATGTATAAAGTTTGCTATTTGTGTCATATTATTTTTCTTCTTGGTTGATTTAAATATATATTAGATAATTCTTCAACAAGAATAAAAGAAAGTTCAAGATTGTGAATACTAACATGCTCTACGTTTAAACCTAATGGAATACAAATACCATTTTCTTTTACAAAACGCAAGATATCAGAAAGAATTTTTTTGCACACCTGAATTGAATTCCATCCCATACCAATCCACCCTGTTGCCAACTTTTTGATGGTTTTTTCGGGAACATTAACGCCTAACCACCTAAGAAGCTCCACATCCTTTGGTGTTGCAATAGGCGCAAAACTTAAAAATACCATTGGAGGTTTAATATGTTTTTTCACGCACTCTTCCCACAACTGCTTAAGAAATTGCTTGATAAACCAATCTTCGAAAAGAATTTGTGTTGTAAAAAATGTAATACCTGATTGTGTTTTTTGCAAGACCCGCAATATCTCGTGTTTGCGAGTTGGAATAATAATACCACCTAAACAAATATTTGGAAATTCTTCTTGAAATTGACCTTTCACCCACGCTGCCGCATCGTTTACCGATAATCCAGGATATGCAATTTTACTTGACTCCCCCCCAACAAAAACATAATTTTGCACATTATATTTTCGACAGGTTTCTTTTAACCACAATTGCTGTTTTTCCCATGGCAAATAGACAATGGGTCTATTAATAATAAGATCCCACATACCGTACTTTTGCAAGAACGGACAGACGAGTCTTGGCTCCATTTTTGCCAATGCAGGCGAGATTCGAATGCCATTACGGGTTTCTTCCCGAACTTCCGGTAGGTTAATCGCATCAACCGGGAATTTCGAAAGAATAGTGGCAAAGAGCGAGATCGACTTGTCGATGTCTTGAGAAGATAAGTTTTTTGGCGGCGGAAGAAATTCATAAAGAATTGTTTTATCCCCTCTTCTAATTTTTTGGGCAAATGTTTTTTTGATGGTATTTTTTTTCATTTTCATATCTTAATGATGCCTCTTTTCTTTTAATGTATTTACGATAATTTTTATATACGATGGATTTGTCCCACAACATCCGCCAATTAACAATGCGCCATCTTCAACCCATCTCGAAACTGAACTTGCATTACCACCAATACTTCTTCTATTTCTCGACTTAAATAATCTTCTGCTGGTTCTGTCCTACCAGACAATGGATCTGCAACTTCCTCCCCAACCCTGATAAACCAATGGGTTACAGGATCTCCATTTTTGCCTCTTTGTCTTTTTTTACCTGCCACTAAATATGGTACTTGCGAATCATATGTATCTGGCGGAAATTCCAATTCAGCTCCTGTTAATGCTGTAACCTGATCTGAAGATAATCCATCTGCACTAATGGGCAAAGTGCCTATCGGCCAACCAAGCATACTTAGACATGCTTCTCCACAATAACTTGATCCTTCCGGTTGTCTTAACACAAACAATGCAACCTCACCAACATGAAAAACATCTCCTGTTGGAGTAAACACCCTTGGATCAGGTTGAACTTTTTGATCTATTCTTCCCTGTCTGTATGCTTCTATGTCTGCCATAAGATTATTGGAATTTTCTTAGTCCTTCTTTGAAAGCCGTTGTTAATATTTCCATTTGCTCTGGAGTTTCTAATCCACCAGAAACGCGAACCGCAGAATAACTTGGATCAAACCATATACGTGTTTTAGGAAAACCAAAACTTTGTCCTAACTCACAAAGTTCTCTTACAGTTGGATTATCCCATAAAGCCTGTGCCATGGCGTATTGATCTTCATCGTTAAATCCCATGGATTGAATATAAAACACTGGCGATGCTCCATCTGGAAATAACCTTTGCGCTAATTTAAAATTGGGATGGGAAGGTAGATTTGGGTGAAAAACAGCAAATTTTCCAGTCTCCTCACCAACCTCAGCACAAGCTTTTGCAAGTGCAAGTGTGTTTCTAAAAATTACTTTATTTCTCCTATCAAATTCTTCTTTTGTAGGCAAAATTACTTGCTCTACTGTTCTAACTGTAGACGGCGGTGTTAAAGACCCTATCATTTGCCTTCTTCCTCTTAATTTAGCAAGAATATCTTGATTATTTGTTGTTGCTATACCAAATATATCTTGATTCAATGCATAAAACTTTGTTCCACTTTCTACAACAATTACGGGAAATGGCAAATCTTTTATTCTCTTTGCCAACGGTAAACCAGTAGGTGTTGCAAGTGTATTATCTAATATAATTAGGGGTTTCTTTTCTAAAGCTGCAACTTCTGCAAACAGCTCCTCGGTATCCAGAACTGGCATATCCTGCCCGTTTGTTACCGTCTCGAAAAAAACAATATCTGGATTCATCCTTCTAATTGCGCTGGAAACAGAAGTTGGAGAACCTGTATCAACCATTGCAACGCGAGCGCCCCGTTGATCCCTCAGAACATTTTCTACATACCGTCCTATCTGGCTATAAAATTGCTCTGGATACAGGGTAACCGTATCCCTACTTGGGCCGGCTATTTCCAATGCATCAACAACTGCACTCATACCTGTGTTGTATAAAACAACATCTTTGCCCTCTACCCCCATTAACGTACCTACGTGTGCCTCCAGCCTCGCTAACGCAAGTGTTCCGTCACGAAAATACAAATTTTCAGGCTTTCCTGTTCGCTTTGCTTCCAATGCACACCTTGCCGCCTCAATTGACGAAAAAGGTGGTACTCCGCTTATTCCTCTTTCTATAAATGTTGCTACTGCCATAAAAAAACCTCTCTAAAAAAGAGAGGTTATACTTTTTTCCCACTTCGCATTAAGCTCCGCGGGACGCATCCTCCCCTTTAAGGGCTGGGGTTAGCACCGTGCTCGAATGAAAGGTCCTTCGTCGCAAAGCTCCTCAGGACGACCTTCGGTCGGTTGCTGGGTGAGTCATCGGGCCAGTCCCCTCGTCACCACTCTTTATGTTTAATTGTTATTATTATAAAGATATTCTTCGCCACTTGTCAAGATGGGCTTTTTGTGGTATATTATTAATAATCGAAAACTAAAAGCGCCCAAGCGAAGTCACGATTCGCGATGCTGATCCCCAAAATGGGATACGGAAGTTGAACCGTAAAATCCAACAGTCGATGTCAGCCTAGCGGAGTCGGCCTGAGAGTCTTAAAGGAAAATACTTTAAGAAATAAGGATGGGACCGCGGGAGGTCCCGATTTTAGTTTTTAGGGGTTAGGTTTTAGGTATTAGAGAAACTAATAACTACAAACTAATAACTAATTACTAACTATCGCCTCTCGTTCCTTACTTTACTCGTTGAGGATTGTCCAAGAAACGAGTGGGATCGTATTGCTAAAGAAGGCTTACAAACTGTTGAGCAAGTTGGATTTATAGCAACAAATATACCATTCCCCACTCTTACCATGATGGGCGGAGAATTAAGTATTAATGGTACGCTTGCATTCGCCAGACGACTGGACGGATCCGGGCAACTACAAACAAGCGGACTTTCTTCGTTGATAGATTACGAAAATAGAAATGGAACAACATCCATTAGAATTAACATGCCTTACAAAACTGATCGTTCAATTTTCGCAAATGAAGACGGAAAAAACAATATTGTTTTATTTGAAGGTATTGGCTATTTATGCACTAACAAACAATCTGCCCCTACGATGGGCGAACTTGTTACCTTAGCTGAAAAATACAAATTACCTGCTTTTGGAATAGTTATCTATAGCAATAATCAAATTTTTCCGTTTGTTTATGTTGGTAAAACGCAATCTATGGTCGCTGAAAGTGCTTGCGGCTCTGGAAGCATTGCGTTGAATATTCTTACCGGTCAACAACGGATAGTACAGCCAACAGGAAAAACAATAGAGGTTAATCATGTTAAAGATAGATTTACTATAACGGCTAAAGTTGATATGATAAGGTAAAGATATAAAGACACAAACACTTATCCTTCGACTTCGCTCAGGCCTTCGGCTCTGAGGCTCAGGTCTTCGACTCCGAAGACGCTCAGCCTCGAGGAGCTCGAAGAGATAAAGTTTTATTAATTACATGAAAAATGTTGAACCAAAAACTTTAAAAGGATTTAGAGATTTTTTACCCAAGGAGACAAAAAAGAGGCAGTATGCAATTGATACCTTGAAAAAGGTGTTTGAGTCCTATGGCTTTGAGCCACTAGAAACTCCGGCGCTTGAATACGAAGAGGTTTTACTTGGTAAATACGGCGAAGAAGGAGATAAACTTATGTATCGGTTTGTGGATAACGGTGGCAGAAGAGTTGCATTGCGATATGACCAAACCGTTCCCCTTTCCCGCGTTGTTGCGCAGTACTCGCCTCGCGGCGGAGCGGGCCAGAATGAATTATCAATGCCGTTTAAAAGATATCAGATTCAACCAGTTTGGCGGGCGGAAAACACGCAAAAAGGAAGATTTAGGGAATTTTTACAGTGCGATGTAGATATCGTAGGCACTACCTCTCCCCTTTCTGATGCCGAGGTTATTGCTGTTGCTACAAACGCACTCAAAACCTTAGGTTTTAAAGATTATAAAGTTTTAATAAACGATAGAAATAATTTTTCTTACTTTCAGGAATCGATGAATCTATCCCAAGAACAAGTAATGGCAGTTATTCGCGCTATTGATAAACTCAAAAAAATTGGCAGAGATGGAGTTATAAACGAACTTAAGGAAAAAGGATTTTCTTACGATCAGGCCGCAACTGTAATCGACAGCATCAGCAACATTAAACCAACAGAATATATTCTTGAGATTATGCAAAACCTTAAAAAAATGGGCATTAAGGAAGAGCGCATTCAATTCTATCCCACACTTGCTCGAGGCCTCGACTACTATACAGATTTAATTTTTGAAATTGAGATCGAAGGGTATACTGCCGGTTCTGTGTGCGGTGGAGGCAGATATGACAAACTCATTGCTATGTTTTCCGACAAAGATATTCCTGCTGTTGGTTTTGCCTTTGGGTTTGACAGATTGATTGAGGCGATGGATGCCCTAAAGTTATTTCCAGATAATTTGGAAACAACCAAGGTGCTTGTAACTATTTTTTCTAAAGAACTAAAAGAAAAATCCATTGAAATCAGTTCTCGACTTCGCTCGAACAATATTAATACCGAAATTTACCTAGACGAAAATGCAAAGCTAGAAAAACAACTAAAATACGCAGATCAAAAAGGAATCCCTTATGTTGTTGTTATTGGCCCTGAAGAAGCAGAAAAAAACCAAATAACCCTTAAAAACATGCAGACTAGAGAGCAAAAAACATTTAATCAAGAAGGTTTAGTCAAAGAACTAGCCTGATCCAGGCCGTACCCTTTCCCTATTTAGCCGTCGCTCCTTTGCAGCTTCTGCTCTATCAAAGATTATCCCCTCCTCTCCAGATTCTACAAGCTGCCGAAATTTTCGTCCGTCTACCATCCTATAAGTTCCTCTTTGATCCTGCCCATATCCTCCACTACGAGTGCCAACCACAATAAATGCTTCTTCTTGTAAAAGACTGGTCTGAAACCATCCCAAATTAACTTCGCTTCCTAAAGTCTTGTACGCAAGCAGCAATGTCCTGTCTCCCTGTCTTGCGCGCAGCACAGCATCAAAAAATACTTCAAGACGTAATTGCTGCATGGGACTTGCTGGTAAATTTCTTTCATGCCTTTTGTAAAATGTTATTAACCGCTCTTTCATTGCCATGCTAACAGGTATAAATCCTGCTACTAATAATTTCCTGGCAATAGCAAAATCAAATTCCTGCTCTTGTGTGTAAGAAGGTTTTTTTTCGCCTCTTTTTATCCCTACGTGGGCTATACTCCTTGCTGCACTTGTTTCATTTTGGGTTGGTTTAGGAAGTAGTCCTGAAGAGGCTTTTGCTTTTTTTCTAACACCGTGAAGCGATCTTTCTACCTGTTCGTGTTTTAACCCTGTTGTTTCAACAACATCTCTTATGGAAAATCCCCTTGCAAGCAATGGCAGACAAAAAAGTGTAATGCCGCCTCGACTTTTGCTCATGGCAAGTCTATATTCCTCTGTTCTGGGGTAATTACCAACACCAATTGGTTCACAATATCCAGATTTACCAAGATCGGTAGCAGTATCAGAGACTTGTCCCCTTGTTAAATTACCCAATTCCTCTGTAATTTCGTCCAAATTAAGACCGCGCCTTAAAGCCTCAAGGACCCTAGCCCTATGCGATCCTGGTTTTGGCTCATTACTCCTGCGTTCTTCTCGCGTAATCACACCATCTTTGTAGAGTTTTCCTGTTGCAGTAGTAACCTGTCTTCTGGAAAGACCTGTTTGCGCTGCTATATCCTCTACTGATCGTTGTGCGCGAAGATATGGAAGCACTATATCCGTTCTTGTTATCCGACGAGGATCTTTTTCTGCACCCATAAGCCGCTAGTATAGTATAGCCATATTTTAATTGCAATTTTTAGGCCTCTCTGGTAAAATAGATTTATATGAAAGCAAATATCCACCCAAAATATAACCAAGCGCAGGTTTCTTGTGCTTGCGGAAACAAATTTACAATTGGTTCTACCCAGGAAGTAATTAGAGTGGAACTTTGTAATAAATGTCACCCATTCTACACAGGCGAACAAAGATTTGTAGATGCAGCTTCCAGAATTCAGAAATTCCAGAAAAAACAGCAATCTGCACAAGGTTATGTAAGTAAAAAGGCTAAAAAAGAAGAGAAAAAAAAGGTAAAATCTTCCCAGCCCCGAACTCTCCGCGAAATGCTTGAGTCATTAAAATAGCTTGGTGCGAATGCATCCGAATAAAAATACTCCGAATATATCCGAATCCTTCTATGGTATTCGAAACGATTATTCGGATTCATTTGAATTAATAATTCGGATCAATTCGTATTTCACAATGGATAACTCATATTTACTTGTACAAATTGAAGAGTTGGATAAAAAAATCAAAGAAACCGAAAGCTTGTTACAAGATCCGGAACTTTCCCCTATGGCAAAAGAAGAAATACAAAAATTAACCCAGCAAAAAGAAGTACTGCAAAATGCCCTTAAAGCTTTGAATCAAGAAACAGCAACTACTTCAGGCGGTAATTCAGACCTCGATGAGCGAAACGTTATTTTACAAGTAAGCGGCGCAGCCGGCGGAGAAGAAGCTAAAATATGGGCGCAGGATTTAATCAGGATGTATTCAAGATTTGCCCAATTAAGAGGCTTTAAAGTAGAGGCTTTAGATGAGGATGTCATTAAAATCTCAGGAAATAATGTATTTGGAACTTTTAAATACGAAGCAGGTGTACACAGAGTACAAAGAACTCCCGAAACCGAAAAAAGAGGCCGTATACACACCTCTACCGCTACTGTTTCTGTGCTGCCTGAACTAGAAGATATTGATTTACATATTAGTCCAGAGGATATTGATTTTGAAGCTTTTCGGGCAGGCGGACACGGAGGCCAAAACGTTAATAAAGTTTCCTCTGCTGTTAGAATTGTTCATAAACCCAGCGGAATTGTTGTAGTTTCGCGGGCAGAACGTTCCCAAGGACAAAACCGGGAAATCGCAATGGAACTTTTAAGGGCAAAATTGTGGGAGATCGAACTAGAAAAACAACACGAAGAAATTAGTTCTCTAAAATCAACCCAGGTAGGCCGCGGCATGCGGGCAGAAAAAATCAGAACCTACAACTTTCCTCAAGACAGACTAACTGATCACCGGATTAGCCAGTCCTGGCACAACCTTCCCTCTTTGCTTGATGGAAATATTAACGAAGTCGTAGAAAACGTTAAAACAGCTCTAGAAACTACCCAAGCCGCATAAAATCTTTGGAAGATTTTCTGCCGTCGATTTTGTCAAGCGTGTTTTCCTTGATCATCTTGGCCAGGTGCTTGCCGCCGATTATGTGCGGAATAACAACATAATCTGCACCTGCATCGTAAAGTTTTTTCGCGTCATCAAAATCCTGAGCAACTACTATAATTTTTGCGCTTACCTGCCTTTCGCCCGCCTGACGGACGGACAGAGCAGGCAGGTTTTTTGTATGATGCAACCCGTCTATTAGAAGAATGTTGTCATCAACATCCGAAACAGTCGAGATAACAAGCTTTGCTCTATGCAACTGAAGCCTTTGCTGAATATCTATGTCTGAAATATCGCCAAATATGCTTATTACCCCTTTTTCTTTTAAATCTTTTATTATATCCGGATCGAAATCTACAACAATAACTTTTTCTCCCTCCTCCAAGAGAGCATCTAAAATACCACTTCCCATTCTATTTGCGCCTATTAAAGCAACATGATCGGAGAGATCATCTAAACCCTCCGATTCCTCTTTTCCCTCTCTTATTTTCCCTATTTCAAAAATACCGAGATAATTTTTTGTATGTTTATAGAACGAATTAGCATGCGTACTCATGTAAGTTGAAGCAGCAAATGTAACAAGACCAACTGTAGTCATTAAAATTACAATATCGTTAGTTACATGCCCTAATTTACTTCCTAAAAATATAATAATAAGCGAGAATTCCGAAATCTGAGCCATATGAATTCCTGTTAAAAGAGAGGTTCTTTTCCGGTGACCAAATAAACCCATGATTATCATAATAATCAGAGGCTTTCCTAATATTACAAAAACCGAGAATATTAGAGCCGGCACCAGTACTTTTCCTAAATCTCCTGTTGCTGCCTCCATTCCCAAAACAACAAAAAAGATTGTAATAAAAAAATCCTGAAGCGCCCTTACTCTGGCAATAATTTGGAAATTTTCTTTACTGTTTGCCAAAGCGACTCCGGCTAAAAACCCTCCTATTTCGATAGAAAAGCCGATAATTTGTGAACTAACTAAAGCCGACAATCCCAAAACCCAGGCAAGAGAAAAAAGTATTAGTGTTTCTTCCGACCTTGCCAGCTTATCTAAGATTAACGGAAATACTTTCTTACTTAAGAAAATAACAAAGGCAAATAATAAAATTGCCTTTACAATAATTAAGGCTAAATGCTGGGTTAACAATAATTCTTGCGAACCCTTATTAAATACCGAAAGAAATATTAAAACAAATACAGCAAAAAAATCCTGTATTAAAAGCATGCCAATCGAGATTTTCCCATAAAGGCTTTGCAGATCTTTTTTAGCCGAGAGGAGCTTAACAATAATAATTGTACTTGAAAATGAAAGAGCAACTGCAATATAAAAAGACGAAATTAACGAAAACCCAAGTAGAAAAGATATAAAATATCCTAAAGCTGCTGTTAAAATAATCTGCGGTATGCCAATAAAAAAAGCGGTGGAGCCGATTGAACGAAGGTCTTTTAATTTTAATTCAAGACCTAGCATGAATAACAAAAGCGTAATGCCAAATTGAGCCATCATTCGCAAATCCGCATGATTTTGCAGTTGTAACTGGCCAAATGGCCCGATAATAATTCCGGTTAAGATGTAAGCTAAAATAGGAGGTTGCTTTAAAAACCTAAAAATAATAGAAATAAGTGCTGCAAAACAAATAATAACCGTTACTTCAAACAAAATCCCGGACATACTTTAAGATTAGCAATTATTTGAAGAATTTACAAATTAAAATTTATTTAGTTATTAAGTATAAGATCACGGCGATGGCGATGCCGATTGAAGCGATGGTAAATCCTATGGCTAGTAACCTTAACCACTCAAAATTAGGCGGCTCACTTTTTACCATATTACTGGTTTGGAGCAGTATCAAGAGTTGCCGTAAGCTCGATTGTTTTTCCTTGTCCTGATTCTTCCTCCCGCCATACCTTAATCAAAACCCTATCTCCAACCTTCTTTTTTGCTATAAGCGCAGCAAGACCACCATTGTTATCCTTTACCCGCTTTCCGTCAAATTCAGTAATAATATCGCCAAGCTTTATTCCCGCCTTTTCGGCAGCTGCGCCCTCTACCACTTGCTGTACAAAAGCTCCTTCGGGAAGATTATTTCTAAGCGCTGCTTCCCGACTAACCATCTGGTATGCAACGCCAAGATAAGGACGTGTAAAGCCGCCTGTTTGCCTAAAATTACTTAAAGCATCTCTAACAACGTTTATGGGGAGAGCAAAACCAATATTCTCTGCGCCGCTTGCTACTGCAGTATTAATACCAATAACTTGACTTGCGGAATTCACAAGCGGTCCGCCGCTATTACCGGGATTTATTGCCGCATCTGTTTGGATTACATCATCTAACCGTTCGGCAAGCCCTTCAAGCGGCGATCCTGCAGTAATACCTCGTCCAAGACCACTCACAATCCCTTTTGTCACGCTGCCGCGAAACTCTCCAAGAGGCGTACCAACCGCAACTACCAGCTGCCCTACCTTAATCTTAGAAGAATCTCCCATCTCAACCGTTTTTAACCCGCTTGCGTTTATTTTAATAATTGCAATATCGTTTGCCGGATCTCTATAAACACTCACTACGTCATATTTTTTTCCATCGTGGGCTATGACTTTATACTTCCCAGCCGAAGAAACAACATGCTTGTTTGTAACAATAAGCCCATCCGAAGAAACAATAAATCCGGAACCGATATCCTGCTCCTGCTGTTTTCCCCTTGGACGCTCAAAAAAACTAAAAGGATCAAGCGGATTAATCTCGACAATCCGCTGCTCAATACCAACCGTTACAACAGAAGGAGTAATCTTTTCGACAATATCAACAACAACAGAGTCTTCCGACACCACTTTTACACGTTCTGACGGAAGTTGCAGATTCGGTGCTTTAAAAATATTTTGTAAATTTGGCGCGTATTGCTCAGCGACGCCAAACGCAGCCAGTAAAACAATAAAAACTGTTGCTAAAATAATTAACCTTCTCATGATAATTATTTTATTAACTCTCCCACTGCTTTTTCTAGTTGTAAATCGTGACTTTGATCTTTTTCATCAGCTGCAACTGCAATATCCGGTTCCAATCCCTTTCCATTTACCCATGTACCGTTGGGAGTTAACCACTTAGCAATGGTTACATGCAAACCTGCGCCGCCACCTAAATCTTCGGCCTGCTGAATTGTTCCTTTTCCAAAAGATGTTTCCCCAATCAATTTTATTTTTCTTTGGTCTCTTAAAGCTCCGGCAACTATTTCGCTTGCGGAAGCAGATCCTTTGTTAACAAGCACAACTACCGGCAGGTCTGTAAACACTCCCTGTCTTGTAACGGAAAATGTTGTTCTGTCTCCGTTTGCTTTTTCTTCCATTACAACCGGCCCGCTTCTTAAAAATTCCGAAGCAATAAATGTTGCATCGGTTAAGTATCCCCCCGGGTTATTGCGAAGGTCCAAAACTAATCCGGCGATATCTTTTTTACCATTCATCTCAAGCGATAATTTATTTACTACTGCCAACCATTCCTGATTTGTGTTGTCTCCAAATTGCGAAACTCTAATATAAAGAACCTGCTTTTTACTATTAGATACTTTTATACCGTCTATTTTGTCTGCTTCTTTTAGGAAGCCTTCAACGCTTTTTACTACAATCGAATCCCTTTCAATTTTTATATCTGTTGGATCGCTTGCACCTTTATGAAGAATTGTAAGGGTAACTGTTGTTCCCTTTGGTCCTCTAATTTTATCTACAGCTTGCGCAAGCGTCCAGCCCGTTGTAGGTTGGTTGTCAACTTTAAGAATTGCATCTCCGCTTCGAATTCCAGCTTTTTTTGCCGGCATTCCGTCCAGAGGAGCAACTACTATTATTTGTTTGTCTTTCATACCAAGCTCGGCCCCTATGCCTTCAAATTTTTGACCAGCCAGTCCTTGCTTAAAATTATCATTTTGTACGGGAGGTAGATATACGGTGTAGGGATCGCCTAAACTTTGCACCATACCGGAAATTGCTCCGTTAACAAGTTTTTGGGGATCTAAAGCTTTTTTGTCGTAATAAGAATCTTCTATTTTTTGCCAAACAGTCCAAAATGTGGAAAAATCAACGTTAGATAAAGATGCCGGCGGTTCACGGCTTATTACAGAAAGATGGGGTTTGTAGTTTTTCCAATCAAAAGTAATTTTGGAAACACCAAGATAATAACCCAAAAATCCCGATATTAATACTATTAAAATAATATGCAGCGAACGTGTTTTCATGTAGATAAAGTCACCCAAACAAAAATTTTGAGCTAACGTCCTGCAGTATAAGGCAGGAGTGCTAAATGTCTTGCTTGTTTTATTGCAATTGTTACATCTTTTTGATGTTTTGAGCAAACTCCGCTTCTTGCTCTTCCGATAATTTTTCCTCTCTCTGTTAATACCCTGCGTAAAACCTCAACATCTTTAAAAATTGGGTTTTTGTTTTCTTTGCACAAAAAACACTCTTTTGGCACACTGATTTTTTTTCTTGTTCTTACTTTACTTTTTGGTCGCATATAAATTTTTTAAAAGGGGATATCGTCTGGGGCAACATCTGTAGTCTGATTCTCGCTGGTTTCTGCCGAGGAATCTTCGCCAGGTCCTTTTTCTCCTTTCTTTTTATCTTTTTGACTCTTAGAAGCTTTTACTTCGGGACTAACCTGAACTTTTTCTTCGTTAACCGGACTTGCCGTACTTATACTTGTTTTTGCGGCCTGAGATTCATCCGGTCGTTTGTTATCTAAAAGAATCATATCGTCAATTACAACCTCTGTTGCATTCCTTTGTGTTCCGTCTTGAGCTGTCCAGGACCTGGTTGAAAGTCTTCCTTCAACATAAACCTTTCGTCCTTTAGTTAAAAATTGGCTGCACAATTCCGCCAATTTATTCCAGGAGACAATTCTGTGGAATTCTGTTTCTTCGTGTTTTTCTCCCGTGTCGGTTGTCCAAGACCTGTTAGTTGCCAAACCAAACGAGCAAACAGCTGTGCCGTTTGGAGTGTATCTCAATTCCGGATCGCGTGTTAAATTCCCTATCAATTGAACTCTGTTTAAACTTCGTGCCATAATTTTTAGCGTTTAGTTATCAGCGTCGCGTCAAACGCGACTGCCACGTTTGACGTGGCGTCTAACGTCTAGTTAACTGAACGCTAGTTGCTAGACGCTATTTCTTCCGAACCAATAGGTGTCTTAAGATATTATCCTGACCAAAGAGTCTTTTTTCAAAATCCGAAGGAATAGAACTCTCTGTCTCGAGTGCCAATAATTTATAATAACCGTTTGTTTCCCTTTTAATCGGAAAACTCAGGTTTTTTTTACCCCATTCTTCTTCGGAAGCAATTTTAACATCCTTTAACCATCCTTTAATGGTTTCCTGAAGTTTTTTTCGCTGATCCTCGGATAAAGACGACTTTAAAATCAAAACTAATTCGTACAATCGCATTGTGCTGTTATCCTATCAATTTACTCAAAAAAATGCAAGAAGCAAAAGAATTCTATGCCACCTTTACTTCAGCTGATAAAATAGCCTGTCTTACTTCTTCCTCAGATAGTACATTGTCCCAAATTACCGTGTTACCATCATCCGTATAAATAACACTCATACCCTTGGACTGATCTCCTCCTGTTTTAACAACAATAAGACTCGTATTAACCGTATTTCCCAATACAGATACTCCATTACAAACATGTCTTATTGTTGATGGGTTTCTAGGATCTGGCTTACCAACCCCCATTACAACACCACGTAAATCGGAAATAAATCTTGAAGTAATACCTGGTATTCTAGACGATCCTCTCAACTCGGGTTTTTCTTTACCTGCCATATAAAAATCATTATAAATAATTCTCTAAAATTTAACAATATTATTATTTTTATTGGCCAATAATAACAACGGCATCAAAAGGCAAATCTTGTGTTAAATCAGAAGAAATACTGGCAATTTTGTATTGCGCCAAATCCAAATCTTTTTTAAGAAGACCTGTGTAGTCAATCTTACTGTTTTTAATTTTTATTGTTACATTTTCGTAATCGGAATTTTCGGCATTACCGGTTGATGTAACGTGATAGCCAAAATCCCGCAAAATATCAATAGCCTCACTTGCCGCCCCTATTTTACCCGCTCCGTTTAAAATAGAAAGGGTAAGCTTGCTTCTGTCTAAACCACTTATTGAACCCAGAACGATCGACTCTTCAATGCTAGTAGAATTATTAGAAACTGCAGGATAAACTTCTAAAAAAGGCAAAGGGAAAGGCTGTATCGAGTTAAAAAGATTATTATAAATAATATATCTTTCTGTGCCGCTTGCAGGATCTAAAATAAAAACACCCTGATGGTCGTAACCGGTTATAACAACCGTATGTTCGCCTTTTACAACCGGCACGCTGCCATAAGAAAGCTCTACATCTATCGGCTGTCCGTAACCAATACGAATCCAGGTTATTATTAAATGCTCGCTTGATATTGCTTTTTGAATAGCAACAGTTAAATCCTGATTTTTACTTAACAGTTTAGCTTCTAATCCATATTCTCTAAAAAGATCTATAAAAGGCGGCGCGTGAACGCCGTAATAATCTGCTCCCCCAAAAAATTTGTTTAAATTTTGTAAAAGTGAGCTAAAATCGTTTTTATCGGTAACTCCCATTCTTACTCCAATATTTGGGTTGTCGGAAATCCCGACTTTTTTCATTAATGTCTCCTCCGCTCCCCTTTCGTTTGTCGGATTAAAATCCTGATTATTTGTGTAATGAAAAATAACTGCAGACGCCGCCGCAAACTCGCAGCTTAAATTAAAAACCTGTCTTCTTGAAACAAGACTGATCTTATAACTTTCCGGCAGTGGAGCTAACGAAGGTATAAGTGAATTTGAACTTTCTGATAACTTTTGTTGCCGCTTAACAAAGCTATTTCGTTTAACAGTAGTGCCTAAAACCTTAGAGGATGGAGAAACAATATGTTCTGTTTTATCTAATTTAAAAAAAGAAAAATTTAAAACCTTAAACCAAAAGAGAGTGTAAAAAAGAAAAAAGACAACAACTGTAAAAACCGTTTTTCGTGATAACATTTCACAAAGGCTACGCGCCTATCTTAAATTCTACCACTTTCCAAAGGCATTGAATAATTACGAGTATTTACAAGTCTTACATCTATAAACTTCTTATTCCCATTAGGAAGTATGACTGCATTAAGTGAGTTGTTTGCGCTTCCTTCTCCTTTATTACCAACATAAATTCCATGTATGCGCTCTAGTCTTTCTGCAAGGTCACTCAGCTCTGGATCATCGCAAATTTTTATCGGATCCCCTTGTATAAATGGAATTGAATATCCAATAGCATAAGGCAAACTACTATCGCCTATAAACCATATGCATAATGGAGCATCTATATGTGCTGGGTCAACTATATTTCCCAAGACATGTCCTGCAACTTGCCGCCATACTGTTACTTGCGCAAATTGATCTCCCCACGGATTTTTTGGACATAATGCATCAATTTCGTCTTGCTCAACATCTTGATAACCAGTTGCGCCAAACATTTTTCTCATTAATTGTTTAATATTAAGATGGTCAACGCGACTGATTTTTATCGCCATATCTTGTTGATCTGAGTCTGAAGTTTTATACCGAAAAACAACACCATGACTTCCATAACCTACAAAAGTTAATTCACCAGCGTCTAACAAACACTCTAAGCCATCATAAAAATTTAAAACAGGTACTTCAGCTAACAAGGGACGATTTCCCCATCTAGTAGATTCTGCGGGAATAGGTGTTAACTCCTTAAGCATACTAAAATCTATGCGCCGATTTTAAACTCTACAACATCTCCATCTTGTATAACATAATCCCTTCCTTCAAGACGGGCTTTGCCGACTTCACGGGAACCCTTCCAACCTTTGCTTTGAACAAAATCTTGATATGAAACTACTTCTGCTTTAATAAACTTTTTTACGAAGTCTGTATGAATAGTGCCGGAGGCCATGAGGGCTGTTGAACCAGCCCGAATGGTCCAAGCTCTCACTTCTTTTTCCCCCGCTGTTAAAAATGAAATTAAACCTAATTTTTCGTAGGCTTTTTGAATTAATCTCTCAAGTCCTGATTGCTGTAATCCTAAATCCAAAAGATATTGTTTTTGTTCATCGGTTGATAATTCCGAAAGCTCTGATTCAATCTTTGCGCAAATGGCAATAATGTCATTGCGAGGAGTTGAAGACGACGAAGCAATCTCTTGAGACTGCTTCGCTTCGCTCGCAGTGACAGGATTAAGAAGCTCTGTGTATTTTTTAATAATTTCTGGGATTTTTTCTTCTGTATAATCTTCTTCCGAAACGTTGATTACCACAAGTTCCGGCTTTGCGGAAAGTAAAAATAAATCTCTCACCGCTTCTTTCTCTTCGTCAGTCAACTGAACTTCTCTCGCCGGTATTCCCTTATCAAGATTGTCTATCAATCGCTGTATCACTTCTGCATAATTCTTAATTCTTGATTCATGCTTCTTTACATTAACATTTTCAAGCGTTGATAAATCTGCAAGTATTAGCTCTGCTTCAATAGTTTCTAGATCGGATTTTGGATCAACTGATCCCTCTTTAATCACGTTCTCATCCGCAAACGCTCTAACAACATGAGCAATAATACTAACTTCCCGAATATGAGATAAAAATTTATTTCCCAACCCCGCGCCTTCTGATGCACCTTTAACCAATCCGGCAATATCGAGGAATTGAACGGTCGCAGGCTTTATCGGCGGAAATCCGCTCATTTTTTCCTCATCCTTTGTTATCTGCGCTAATCTTTCCAAACGTTCGTCCGGAACAGGAACTACCCCCACATTTGGTTCGATGGTAGCAAACGGATAATTTGCCGCCAACGCCTGCTGTTTTTTTAAAAGCGCATTAAACAAAGTAGACTTTCCGACATTGGGCAAGCCAATAATTCCAACCGAAATATTCATAAGAGGATTATATCAAGAAACAATTAATTTTATTCGTTTTGTTCTTTAGTAGATACGATTTTTTTATACACCCTTTTATACTCCTCCACCATTTTCTCAATTGTAAAATTCTTTTCTATGTGTTTTCTACATGCTTCTCGCATTGCAAGATATTCGTTTTCCGGCATAGAATAAATTCTTTCAACAGCTTCGATCAACCCCTCTATCCCCGTTTTTTTAACAATCCAATCTCCTCGAATATCACTATCTGATGAATTTACTATAAATCCGGTTTCACCATCTTTAATAATTTCAGGTATTGAACCTCTCGCATATGCCACAACAGGTGTACCACAGCTCATCGCTTCGATCAAAACAAGTCCGAATGGTTCTTCCCATTGTAAAGGGAATAGAAAGAGCTTACTCGTTTGAAAATCTTTTATAAGATCTAATCTGTCTTTCCCCAATGTCAGAGAAATATTTTTGAAACATTTAACATCTGGAAGCACTTTCTCTTCAAACCATTTCTCATATTCTTTTCTTATTGTTCCAAATAATTTTAAACTGCGTTCTGTCCTATTGGCAAGATCTATAGCAATATCCATACCTTTATCGGGAACTACCCGTCCTGCCCACATCATGCTTAATCCTCCCTTTGAATAAAATTTAAAATCACCAGTATTTATTCCATGAGGAATGGTTGCCACATATGGTAAATCAGGTATCATTTCGCGCTGTCTGTTTGTGGGAACAACGAAGAAAATATTTTTACAATCTTTGAAAAGATTTAAATATTTTTTTGCATACTCAACATCTGTTGGATGATAAAGTGTAACTAGTAGTGGCTTTTTTACAAATCGTGCAAATGGAAGCGCTATATCACCGTCACCGAGATTGATGTGATATAAATCAAACTCTTCTTGCTCTGAAAATGCTTTTGAAAGTAGTGCCAGCTCAAAGAGAATATGTCTATTTGCTCGCATAACAGCCTTGTCCTCAATTGTGGAAAGATACGATACACTTTCAATACGTACTGGTAAATCAGAATCTCCAGATGCAAAAGCAACAACTTCAATATCCTTTTGATTTACTAAATTATTAATAAAATCTCTAACAATAATTCTCGTTCCGTTTTTAGTGTGCTTGTTAATACTTAAGTAATTTGAGCAAACTATAGCAATTTTCATAATTTACCCCAAACTTACCATTGTTTTTAAGAATTCAGCCGACCAACGGTAAATATTGTGGTTTTTAACTGAATTTCGCAACTTTTTCATTCGTTTCGTCTGCTCAGATAAAGGCATTATTAATGCTGTATATATTGCTTCTGAAGTTTGTTCTCCGCTATATGGGTTAACTATTAAAGCATCTTTAAATTCTTTTGAAGCGCCTGTAAATTGACTTAAAATAAGAACACCTTTTTCATCACTTCTGGCAGCCGCAAATTCTTTAGCAACAAGATTCATTCCATCATGAAGCGAGGTTACCAAACATACATTTGCAAGTTTATAATATTGGTTCAGTTCTTTATGGGTATGAAGCTTTTTTATAAGCACAATTGGTTTCCAATTTTTAATTTTATATAATAAGTTTACTCTTTCTACTTCTTTTTCTACGGCTTGAGCAAATTCCTGATATTTCTTAATTTTGCTTTTTGATGGCGGTGCAATTTGGATAAAAGTAAATTCTCCTCGATATTCAGTATATTTTTTGAGGAAAAGTTCAATAGCTTTTATGCGTTCAAGAATTCCTTTTGTATAGTCTAAACGATCAACACCAATTCCGATATATTTTACTTCAATTCCTAAATTCTTTAACAGTTTTTTCTTTTCAATTTCAAGTTGTTCATCATCGGGTTTCTCTTCATGATTTGAGAAAGCAATACTGATAGGAAAAGGTTTAATAAGCGATATGTGCTCACCTCTTGTAACTGTAAACTGCTCAAAATCAATAAGCGATTCAAGTTCTCTCCCGACTGTTTCTATGAAATTATTGCAATGCAACTGTGTATGAAAACCTATTAAATCAGCGCCAAGCATCCCGTCCAGCAGTTCTTTTTTCCAGGGACAAATACTAAAAGACTCAGGACTAACCCATGGAACATGCCAAAACAAACCAATTGTTGCGTCTGGCCTTGCGTTTTTTATCATTCTTGGAAGCAGTGCAAAATGGAAATCTTGAATACAAACAATAGGTTTTTTGAGGTTTTTTATTTCAGAAAGGACAGTTTTAGCAAATTTAGCATTTACTTTTTTGTACTCATCGTAATCTTCCTGACTAAAAATCGGCCTCGTATGCGCATTAAGACATAGTGGATAAAGCGCTTCATTTGAAAATCCGTAATAATATCCTTTTTCTTCTTCCTCTGTAAGCCACACTCTTTTTAAAGTGTATTTCGGATCATCCGGAGGCACTTGAATAGAATTATTTTCATCAACAACTAACTTATCTGCATCTCCGCTTCCGTGAGCAATCCATGTTCCGCCTGTTGCCTGCATAACCGGCTCTATTGCCGTTACCATACCGCTTGCCGGAAAGAAATAATCAATTTTATTGCCGTTTTTTGTATGAATATAAGGCTCACGATTGGAAACAACAATAATCGTCCTGCCTTTAAGTATGTCTTTGACAAACTGCTTTAATCGTTCTGCTGTCCAGGGAGAATCTATTTTTTCCAAACTAAGTCTTGCTTCCTCACTTGCTGCAAGCTGCGCTTGAATAAGACTTCTATTCATGTTTGTGATTTCTTTGACTAATGGCTGAAAAAACGGACTATTTGGTATATTTGGAGATTTGTTTCCCGATCTTGACAATTTTAACGATTCAACTAAATTATGCATCGGTCTAAAAATAATCCATCTCAAAAACAAAATTGCTGCTATTGATAATAGAAGAATTTGAAGGAAAAGACGCAGTAAATTATTTTTCCAGATTTCCTGCAAACGTGTATCTATATATCTTGCATTTTGCACAACTATTAAGGATCCGACTACACTAGTTTTATCATGGAGGGGAACAGCAAAAACATACATCTTATTTTCTTCAAGCTTAACAAAATCTCCATTTGCATTATCGCCATCCATTGCATCGGCTACAATTTTTTGGGAGTCGGAATTATCTTTAGGTAGATTCGAAGAAACAGCAATAACTTTTCCCTTGTTATCATATATTGCCAAACCGGCAAGTCTTTCCCTATTGGCAAATTTTTCGACAACCGTTTGCAAGTACTCGTCTGATTTGTTGATGAAGTTTGGTTCGACAGTTTCTCTTAAACTTTCCGCAAGAAGCGTTGATCTGTGCTGAAGATCTACACTTAATCTTTTTTCTTCCTGATCAACTTGCTTTATAGTAAAAGAAAAGGCTACAAGACCAACTATCGCCGCAATTAATAATACGATTGCAATAATTTGTTTCATGGTTGTTTATTTTAGCATATTGGCCACATTAATGAGGATCTAAGCCTTATTATTTTCTAAATTTTTAGAAACACTGAAAATGAAACCACTAAAAATATCCCAATTGCATTTCTATAAAAATATATGAAATGGTTGATACTGCATGTCGGGTTGTGTTCGACCTTTTTAGAAAAATCCGAACTCGCTTCAAGTCGAATCGGTAGGCGCAATCTGTGGACTCAATTTCGAATCGCTTCTAATCATCCTATTGCGCCATTAAAAAACACAATCTGCAAATAACTGAGTCCACGAAAAATTTAGCAGTTATCAGTCATCAAAGCAAGATGGATTTTCTATTGCAAAGTACCTCAAAAACTGATACAAAATACCTGTATGGTAAAGTCAACTAAAATTGCGGTTTTTGAAGGAAAGAAAATCCGCAGACATTGGGATGAGGAGAAAGAAAAATGGTATTTTTCAGTAGCTAATGTAGTATCAGTACTCAGCAATAGTACCAGCCCCTTAGCTTATTGGCGTAAGCTCAAAGAAAGATTGAAAAAAGAGGGTAGTGAAACCGTGACAAAATGTCACAGTTTGAAAATGTTGGCAGCTGATGGAAAAATGAGGTTGACTGATGTTGCAGATACAGAAACTATGTTTCGGATTATCCAGTCAATCCCTTCTCCCAAAGCAGAGCCTTTCAAAAGGTGGTTAGCCAGAGTTGGATATGAAAGGGTACAGGAGATAGAAGATCCAGAACAAGATCCAGAACTTGCTCAGAAACGAGCTCGAGCCATTTATAAAGCAAAAGGATATCCAGAGGATTGGATAGAAAGACGGATGCGCTCTATTGCCATCAGGGAAGAATTAACAGATGAGTGGCAAAAACATGGTGTAGAACTGGCAAAAGAGTATGAAATATAAACTGCCGAAATATCCAAAGCTACGTTTGGTGTTACTCCATCAGAATATAAGAAAATAAAAGGACTCAAACGTCAAAATCTGCGTGACCATATGAGTGATTTGGAATTATTATTTTCCCAGTTGGGTGAAGCAGCCACCACAGAAATTACCAAAACAGAACATCCCAAAGGATTTGAGAAAAATAAACATGTCTCAAGACGTGGAGGTAAAATTGCCGGAGATGCCAGATCTAACCTTGAGAAAGAAACTGGCAGAAAAGTAATAAACTCACAAAATTATTTACCTAAGAAACAAAACAAAAAACTATTAGAGGAGAACAAATTTAATGTTTAGAAAGTTTTTCTTCCCAGGTTTTAAGTCCAGTTTTTACGACTGAGGGGGTAAAAAGGTTTGGCTTGATTTGTTTCAACAGTTTTTTTGCATCCTCATATCTTTTAGCTCCGTGATAAGCAGCCAGAAGGTTAAATTTTCCCATTACATTTAACTTACTCAAAGAAACTGATTCTCCTAACTTGATAGCCTCCTCAAATTTTTCCTGCATTACAAGGTTTGCAATGTTGTTCGCTCGTTTCATATAAAGTCTGTCATACAAAATTCGAACGATAAGCATGATTATTCCTAAAAATATTAAGGTTTGTATTATAAGCGAAAGAGAATTGTTATCCATGATTAGTTTTATCTTAACATAAATAACTCAGGTTTGAAAAGATAAAATGGCGTACTCCGTTTAGGTCGTTATATCAACCTAAAGACGGTTCTGGTTTACCATCGTTTGGAGCCATTGTACCAAATTGCTCGAACTTATTTTACCAAAAATTACTAAAAATTGACAGCTCCGCATTGTATTAGCTCGCCTCGCTTCGCTCGGCCTTCGCCACGTCTGACGTGGCTTCGCTTTGACTTTGCCGGAAAAATTTTCGTGTCCTTTCTCTTTTTTATTTCCTGCTTGTGCTAAGTCTAATATATTGAGCAAATATTATTGACTATATTTTTATACTCGATATAGTTTAGGCTCACCCAATAATATACAATTCCTTCACTGCTCTGGTTACTGCTGTATATAACCATCTGCTCCAAAGCTCATCTTCCCAGTAGGCTGATGGTTCTTCAAAAAGCAAGACTCTGTCTGCTTGGGATCCTTGGGATTTATGGACAGTTAAAGCATAACCAAAATCAAACCTATCACCAATCTCTTTGTAATGAATACCTTTGACCTCGGTTAAATATTTTTCTTGATGAAATTGGTACCTGGAGATTCTACCTTGGTATGGAATATCTTCACCATGGAATAATATCTCGGCTTCATACCAGTGTTTATCAGATGGAGTAAGTTTAATTAGTTTACCAATCATGCCATTATAAATTGGTTTACTTAAGTTTTTGTAGTTATTCTTCAAACAAATAACCTGCTCACCAATAACTGGTTCATCTGATGAAAAATCTAGCCTACTTCTAATTTGTTGGTTAAGTTTGACCCTGGTAGCATTTCTACCACAAAGAATCAGGGTATTGTCATCAAAACTGTTAAATATCTTATCAATTATTTCCTCTGCTTCTGGGCTGTGTCTAGCAACTTTTTTAACAGTTGAGGAGAAATTTTGAAATGGAATTTTACCAGTAGTTCTGGCTAAAGTAGCCACTTGTAGAATTGGGTTATCCTGGGCATGTCTATGAATGGTTTCTAATCTAAGTTGTGGTTTATCCATTAAGCTGTAACTGTCTCCGACTGGTGGTAATTGTCCATGATCCCCAATAGCAATGATGGAAACTCCGTATGAGCAAATATCTTGCCACATATCTTGGGTTATCATTGAAGCCTCATCAATAATTATTAAATCTGAATCAATAGCACTTACTTTTTTCCAACCAACAATATGGCCATTTTTATCAACCTTTGGTTTATACATTAAAGAATGAAGAGTTCCAATACTGTCTCCTTTGAATATAGACTTTTGCTCAATAAGTTTACTTTTTAATACCTGGCTGGCTTTACCAGTAAAGCAGGCAAATGCAACAACAAGATTAGGTAATTGTTTTTTCAGGAGAGTCCGCAAAATTGCAGTAATAGTAGTTTTTCCTGTACCAGCATATCCACCTACTGTAATATACCCATATTTAGGATTTCTGACCCAAGAAAGTAAAGATTCTAAGACAAACTTTTGGTCAGAAGATAAATGGTCTTCTTCCTCAGTCCAAGGGTCATAGGCTTTAGTAAAAGTCTTTCTGATTTCATCAACACCGTAAGCCTTTGATTTAACAGCAGGGATCATGGAGAAATTATATCATCATGTTTGTCGCTAATCAGTTCCAAAAGTGGCTTTTCCCAACCAAAACAAGTCTCTCTGTTCTCTAATTGTCGAAATGTTGGTGTACATTTTGGATCAAGTTTGGTGTATTGTATGAGTACCTCAACAGTTTCCCGAATAAATTCACCAACTGTTCCGTCAGAATCATCAACACCGCCTGAGATAAGTTTTTTATCAAGCCGCAGGAGCAAATCTACCAAAAGTTGTGTGGTCTGTTCATTTACTGGTAAATTAGACACAATAGCTGACAAACGTTTACACCCTTCTTGCAAAGAATTTTGGTACGCAAACCAGGTGCGGGATGGGCCATTGTATCCCTTTATGTATCGCAAAGCTTCGGTAAAAGATTTTTTAATCACAGCCAATTCTTCTTTTTCTAATTTTCCTAATTTGCCGCTACAGCTTGGAGAATCTATTAGTTTCTTATCTTCATCTGTCAGTGGTTTGCCATACATAACCACGAAAAGAGCCAATGCTACCATATGCTTGCAAAGGGTATCACTTTGCCCCAGATAGCAGTTACAGTGACCGTAGTCGTATCGGCGTGCCTCTACAGATACCCGATATGGCTTGGTGCCAAGTACAACCGCTGCATAAGATCTAATCCCTTCCTCAAATTGGGTTACCTTCCCGCTTTCATATAACACAACTGCTTTCTCAAACGTTGGTTGATCAGTGGCAAATTTAATTTTACTTAGATCATAGTCTGGTCGCTGCATTTTTTATTTATTTCAATTTTTTTATTCGTAGAAAAGCTTTGCTTATTGATGTATTTCCAACAAGCGATTGCATTTGTGCAATAGCAATCTGGTTTAACTGGGTTAAACGCTCACTTTGGGGTAATCCACGACGAATGAGTTCAGCATTTATTCCTTCCAAATTTGCCAACACCACCAGTTGAGTTACATCTGAGTAGTCGCGGATATTGCCTTCTTTCCTGGGATTTCCGTCTCTCCACTCTTTGGCAGTTTTACCAAACAAAGCGACGTTTAAAATATCCGCTTCTGAAGCATAAATAACTTTGGCCTGACTCTCAGTAACTGACTTCGGGATTAAGTTTTCTTTGATTGAATCTGTATGAATAAGATAATTAATTTTTGTTAACTGGCGTTTAATATCCCAACCCAAAGCTAATCTTTCGTTTTCCTCAGATTTAAGTCGCTGAAATTCTTTAATCAAGTAAAGCTTAAATTCTGCACTTATCCAGGAAGCAAATTCAAAAGCAATATCTTTGTGTGCGAATGTTCCACCTCCATATCTACCTGATTTTGCAATAATCCCAATCGCATTGACTGAAAGAACCCATCTTTTGGGAGTTAAGGAAAAACTATTTAAGCCTGCCTCTTTTATTAACCCATCGAATTCGATGGGTTTAAAATTTGGGTTGTTGATTCGTTCCCAAATACCTAAGAATTCTATAGTATCTCTATTTCTCATCCAGTTTTGGATGATATAGTCAGTTCTTTCCTTATCTTTGTACCTTGCAATATCAGTGAGGGAGATGTAATCTATTTCATTTTGTTGAAAGGTATACACTTTTATGCCTTTGGTTATAATTTTTTTCATATTTTTAAAGCAATAGAATTTATTTTAATTATGACAAATTCGCCACAGTTAAAATCCAGTTTCTCCTGCTGCTATTATAGACGTAGACTATAACAAGCTACGCTTATTATACAGGATTTTAGATCCGTAGGATCGCAAGATTTTCTTATTCAAACTAAATCAAAATGGCTATTGCATTTGTACGATCAGTTTGGTTCAATTAAGGTAGTCATAAGTTTTGATTTTTGACATTTGAGTTTTGAATTTTTTTATATGTATGTTATGGAATATCTTCAGAAATTTAGACAAGGTAAGCCCGACAGCTCACAGCTCACAGCTCACAGCTCACAGCTCACAGCTCACAGCTCACAGCTCACAGCTCACAGCTCACAGCTCACAGCTCACAGCTCACACTAAAGTTTAGGCGTCAATTCCCAAAAATCAAGAGGCAAACCCTCACTGTCCTCTTAATTATTTCTTTATTAATATCTCAACTCACTTCTCTTTTTGTTCCCTCAGTTTATGCCGCAAGTTCACCTTGGAGCCAAACTAATTGGAATGGTGGGAGTGGGCAGACTGCTTGGAGTGATACAACCAAGTATTCTTCTGGCTCAAGTGTTGATGCCACTACTACTTCTGGACAAGTAACATTGACTAATACAGAAAAATTTTCTAATACAGGGTTTGAATCAAACCTGACAGGGTGGACCGTATCAGGCACCACCAATGATTTAACTTTGCAGCCTGATGGAGCTACTGGAATTGATACCTGGATATTATCAGTTGGCACAGGTGGTAGCGCTGGGTATCAGAATACCAATAACGGTGCGCAGAATGTTTTTCAAGTGGGTCTCACAGTATCAGGCACAGATATTGAACGTGGACTTATAAAATTAGATCTTTCTTCTATACCCTCAACAGCGAAGGTTTCATCTGCCACTCTTTCAATATATGCTACTAGTCAAGTAGCATCTGGAAATGCTCAAACATTTTCTGTTTACAGAATGCTCCAAAGTTGGGTGGAAGGAACAGGGAATTTTAGCACTACTGGGGATGGAACCACATGGTTAACCTATAATGGTGTCAGCAATTGGCAAACAGCAGGAGGGTCAGGGTCTAACGATCGAGAGACTACTGCTATCGGTTCTAGCGCATTCGCAAGTTCTGAAACTTCTGGTGAGTTCAAGAATTTCAGCTTGACAGCAAGTGCAGTTCAAGAATGGATTGATGGAACGATGACTAATAATGGGGTTATGATTAAGAGTGAGGAAACAGGAACAAATAGATTTACATTTGCTGCAAGTGATAACGCTACTGCTGCTAACCGGCCTAAGTTAGCAATAAGCTACTATAACTACTCACGAGATACATCCATCAAATATGGAGGAAGTAATGCTTCGGCACAAATAATCACACCTTCAGGTGGTACTAATAATTTTCTTCAAACTGTCAATGTGGGAGATACAAATACTTACAATTTAGTTTCTTATGCTTATACAGATGGTAGTGCCATAACTTCTTCTGATGTAGAGCTTTTTTATAACGGTTCAACGATTGCAACAACATATACTTCTGTTGGTTCTGGTTGGTATAAACTTACTGGAACTTTAACAGGAGCAAATGCGTCAAGGGTTTATGGAGTTCAAGTAAAAGCAAATAAAACTGTTTATGTAGACAACTTTAGTTTGAATAATTATGCTTCTTCCGGAACTTTGACCTCATCTATTTTTGACAGCGAATTTACAGCAGGTGCAGCTTGGGGTACCCTAACTTATACGGCAACTACTCCAACTAATACAACAGTTTCAGTAAAAATGAGGACTTCTAATTCATCTTCAATGTCTGGGGCTACAGCTTTTGGTTCATGTACCGCAATAACAAGTGGTTCCGACATTTCTTCTAACACTTGCGTAGCTGATGGGCAAAGATATATTCAATATCTCCTGACATTATCGAATAGCAGTACAGAAGTTACACCAACTTTTTCAGATTTATCACTAACATTTGCAACCTATGATACTGACGCACCATCTATCTCTTTAACAGCTTTAACCCCTGACCCAAATTCTGATAATACGCCAACTCTATCGGGAACAGCTACTGACTTAATAGGCACTGTTTCCAATGTCCAGTTTCAGATGGATGCAACTTCTGGCTCCTGGACTGCTTGTACAGCGGATGACGGCAGTTTTGATGAAGTGACAGAGACATTTACATGTACTCCTTCTGCATTATCTGACGGTAGTCATACGATGTATGTCAGGGCTACCGACAGTAACAGCAATACGACTGCTTCGGGAAGTGAATCTTCTGACACTTTTACCATTGATGTGACAGCCCCGGCTTCTTTTGACCTGGATTCTCCTGGCCATGAGAGTTACACTACCAATGAGCGACCCACTTTTAAGTGGAAGGCAACCACCGACCCTTCGGCAGGCTCAGGGCAAGTGCCTTCAGGTTTATCCAGCTATACCCTGGAAGTAGACAATGGGGATACGGGAGACTTTAGTATTACGGGTATCCCTACCAGCAGGACTACAGATTATGACACCAATAAATATCTTGTCCATTATGATAACTTTTCAGATTCAGATTCCAGTAATAATTACATCTCAATTTATACTAAATCACACAGTGACTGGAGTTCCTCTGAAAACTATGGCAAGTTAAAAGAAGGCTCAAGATCCTGGAAGATTAAAGCCATTGATGCCGCAGGTAATGAAAGGTCAGAGGGCAGGACTGTGATTGTTGATTTAACAGGCCCGACATTATCCTCCCTTTCCTCATCTGGCTCGGCAGGCAGCAAAGACGGTTATTTTCTGGTGACCAACCAAAAGCCAAGCCTAACAGGCACTATTACTGATAATTATTCTCCTGATAAGGTAGAAATCTCCATCTACAAGGAAAACTACTTTCTGGGTGCCATCACCTCCAAAGAGCTGTTTACTTCCATTACTTATTCACTCTCCAACAGCAGTAATAATAAATCCCTCTCTTTTTCCATTCCTGTCCCTGATTCCCTGGACTTCGGCAGTTACGAAGTAAATATTAAAGGACAAGACAAAGCAGGCAATAAATCCGGCGCTTCTACCATATATTTTAAGGTTTTGACTGCCCGGCAGGCAAAAGAACTTTTGCAGGGTAAACTTTCAGAAAAAGAAAAGAAAACAATTCAGGAGAGATCACAGGTATCTCTGCCGGAATTGGAGAAAAAAGCAGTTTTAAGACGGGAAAAAGAAGCAGCGGAATTTGATAAGTTAATTACCCCATTCTCCCAAACATTCTCTGTCATCCCCAACCTGATTGGGAATCTATATAAATCATCTACTGCGGGACTCACGATGACAGGAAACGCCATTAGCCATGGTTTCCTCGAAGTGACAAATGGTATAGGTAAAGGTTACAACAACCTAGCTCAAAAAGCGCCTGGGTTGGTAAAAAATACCATGTTAGCTTTAGAAAATGGAGTAAATACGGTTAGCTCAACTATCAGTAACACTAACCAAGTAGCGCTTAATACTCTTAATAAATCTCAAGGGAAGTTAGAGAATAAAATCAGCAAGAGTTCTAGAGAAACAGCACAAATTTTTAATTCTCAATTATCAAATGTTAAAAACATAGCAGGCGGCACCACTAAAGTCATTGCGAGCGCAAGCGAAGCAATCTCTAATTCGTTGGCCAGATCGCAGGAAGAAACCCAAAAACAAATCGCAAAAACTCACCAGAATACAAGCGATGCTATTAAGGATAAAGGTCAAAGAATAAGTAAAGGAATAAATCTTGCTTTCCGCTCTTTCCAAAAACCAGTCAATGATACAACTGGTTTCCTGGACAGAACTAAAGTATGGTTTCTAACTTTTGGATCAATAGTTATAGATCCAAATCCAACAACTATTTCTGGTGTTGCTATTGATGAGTTAGGAAAAGATTATGCAGTTGTTTCCTGGAAAACAAACCATTATGCTTGGGGTAAAGTTAATTATGGTAAAGATTTAACTTATGGGAAAGAAGTACTTTTAACCAAAAGAGAGAAAGTCCATGTTGCCCGCTTAACAGGGCTTAAACCAGGGGAAAAATATTATTTTGAAGTAATGTCCCAGAACAAAAATTATGCTTATGACGCCTACTATAGTTTTGAGACTAAAAAGTAGTAAAATATTTGTATAACCTATGCCAAACGAATTTATACGCAATCTAAATATAAATCAAGAGAATAAGACTCCTGGAAGGTGGCCCGCTTCGACTCAGCGAGGCGAGCCAAAAGGACTCCTTCCAGGTGGCGTTGCCATGCCGGTTATCACAATCCTGGTATATTTTCTGACTAAAAATCCTTTAACTGGCAACCTAAAATTACAGTTCACGCTTTTAAGCATCATAGCTTTGTTAGTTTTTGGGTATTTTCTTAAGAAAAAAGGGCTATCTGTTATTCAAAATGTAGAATTTAATTATCTTCTAACAGTTGCTGTGCTGTTTTTGATTGCCTCCACCGGCTGGTTTTTCTCTCCCTTTTTCTTTGTTTTATACCTTTGGGCAATATTTTTGGCTTTTATCTTTTCACCTACGGCTTCCTTAGGTTTTATTATTACCCTGGTAATCCTTTTTTCTTTTAATATTGGACAGGTAGACTTAGCTTATGACTTTATGATTGTCTTATCATTACTCACCACAATCCCGTTAAGTCTATATCTTAGAAAAGAATATCTTCGGCTTAAAGAATCGGAAAAAGAAATTTTGGTACTGCAAAAACAGAAAGAAAATTTTAACAGCATAGTTGAGGAAGTGTTAGCCAATAAAATCAGCAGTATTGCAGCGAATTTAAGACAGCCGATTAATGATATTAAGCAGTTAGCTTTTAGAATGGGAGATATTAAGGAAAAACAAAAATTAGAAACTGACAGGGAAAGAATACTTGCTTCCTCAGAAGAAGCCCTAAGGGTTCTAAAAGAATTTGAAGAACAATCAACAGGAAAGAAATTAGTAGTTAACCCCGGCTCTCCTCAGGCGGCTCCAGGAACTTCTTAATATTTTGCAGAAACTGGTCAGGATTCATGTCTGATTTAATGAGGTAAGATTTAGCTCCGTTTTGCATGGCTTCATCTATAACTTTATCATGGGCTAAATTAGTAAGAAGTATAATGGGGCCATTGGCCAGTTTGGCAGGGTTTTCTTTAAGCTCTTTTAAAAACCCCAAGCCATCTAATTTAGGCATCATGGCATCAAGTAAAATTAAATCAAAACCACCTTCCTGGGCTTTGAGTAATCCTTCCTGGCCATCAACAGCAGTTTCAACCTGGTATTTTTCACCTTCCAAAACTTCACGGTAAACATCACGGATATACTGGTCATCATCAATTACTAATACTTTTTTCATCTGGTTTTAGAATAGCAAATAACCTTGGATATTGCAATTGTTTTTTTCTTTAAGAATTTAACAAAAAATCAACCTATATGTCTTCTAATAAGTTTTCTAATTTCTTCAACTAATACAATTGATGCTGCAATAGAAATAATTAATAGCCAGTCTTGTAAACTCAAAACGGTTGTATGAAGTATATTTTGCATTAAGGGATTATAAATCGCAAAAAGCTGCAAAATAATAACAGTTAAGGTAGCACCAACTAAAAACCTATTTGAGAACGGATTTAATTGAAAAATAGATTTGCTTTCATGTCTGCAGTTCCAGGCATTAAACCACTGGAAAACTGCCAGTACTGTTAGTGACACTGTCCATGCTTTTACCATATCCTGCTGATAATAGCCTTTGAACAAAAACAGTGTTCCTATCATCATTGGTATTGCCATCAAAAACATTCTTTGAGCAGTTAATCCGTCTATTAAATACTTTTTTGGATGTTCAAAAGTGCCTTTTAGCAAACCTTCTTCTTTAGGTTCCATAGCCAAAGACACATCAAGAAAACCATCAGTCACAAAGTTTAGCCACACAATTTGGGCTGCTAAAATTGGTAATGGAAAACCTAGAAGCAATGCCCCTATAATGGTAAATGCTTCACCAAAACCGGTTGAAAAAAGATACAGAATAACCTTTTTAATGGTCTTATAAATACTCCTGCCTTCCTCTACTGCTGAAATAATACTGGCAAAGTTATCATCAAGCAAGACTATATCTGAAGCCTCTTTGGCTACTTCCGTACCAATCTTACCCATAGAAACACCTAAATCTGCTGCTACCAAAGAGGGAGCATCGTTAACACCATCTCCAGTCATAGCTACAATAACACCTTTTCTTTTATATGCCCTGACAATCTTTAACTTATGGTCCGGTGTAACTCGGGCAAAAACAGATACTTTAGGGAGCATATCAGCAAACTCATCATCAGAAAGTGAATCAATATCTTCCCCTGTTAGAATAGTGTCTCCTTCATGGTAAATGCCAGCCTCTTTGGCGATAGCTTGAGCTGTTATTTTGTGATCTCCAGTAATCATTACTACCTTAATTCCGGCAGATATAGCTTTTCGCATAGCATCATGGACTTCTGGACGAAGTGTATCTTTTAGACCAAAAAACCCTACAAAAGTAAGTCCTTCCACATCTTTAGGTTTAATATCATCATTGACATCATCCTTTAAGGCAAAAGCCAGAACTCTTAGCCCTTCTTGGGATATTTTGACTAACATTGCCTCAAGCTCTTTTTTCTTCTCCTGGGATAAAGGATGACTTTTGCCTTCATGCCAAACTTTAGTTGTAAGTTTTAAAATCTCCTCAGAAGCACCAAGCACAGTCAAATTTACCTGTCCATCAATTTTGTGTGAAACAGCATGGTATTTATTTTTGTAATCAAATGGTATTTCAGACAGCCTGGGAGATTCTTTCTCTAAAACTTGCTTTTGAAACCCTACCTTTTGGGCAAAGACTGACAAAGAGGACTCTGTTGGATCGCCAGTTGCCTGCCACTGCTTTAATTCCTTATCAAAAACCACTCCATTATTAGTAACAAAAGCTGCTAGTTTGCCTGCTAAAAGTAATTCTGGGTGATTAAGAGGGTCAATTTTACTGTCATTTAAAATTACTTCTCCCTCTGGTTTATAACCTTCACCAGTTACGCTGAATGTTTTTCCGTCAACATAGACCTTCTGCAACAGTATTTCATTTTTGGTAAGAGTGCCTGTTTTATCAACAGCAATTACCCTGGCTTGCCCTAAGGCTTCAACTGCCTGAAGTTTTTTAACCAAAGCATTCCTTTTACTCATTCTCCAAACACCTGTTGCCAGCACTAAAGTCATAACAATTGGTAGACCTTCGGGAATAATAGATACTGCCAAGGACACAACTGTTGTAAACATTTCTCTTACTGAATGACCTAAGAAAATTCCTATGGTGAATATAGAAGTACAAATAGTAGCAACAGTAATAATGATTAACCTGGTAAGGTAACGAATATTGGCTTTAAGGGGTATTTCGGTATTGATAACAGCAATTTCTTTTGAGATTTTACCTAAAACTGTTTCCAGCCCTGTGGCAACAACAATTGCTTTTCCATTACCGGCCACAACATTGGTTCCTTTAAAGACCATATTTCTTTGATCAGCAGTTGGTAAGTTTTGAGTAGATAATACTTCATCAAATTTAGAAACTGGCTGGGATTCACCGGTCATGGCAGCTTCATTAATTGTGAGATTGTTTGATTCAATTATTCTGCCGTCAGCCGGTACTTTATCTCCTTCTTGTAAAATAACCACATCTCCTGGTACAACCTCATAGTCAGGGATAACCATCTCTTTGCCATCACGCAGGACTTTAGTATTAGTCTCAGCAAACTTTTTTAAAGCTAGTAGAGTATTTTGAGCCTTACCTTCCTGGATTGCGCCAACTATTGCATTAAAGAAAAGTACAAACAGAATAATGGAGCCATCAATAAATTCCTTCATAAAAAACACAATTAAACTGGCAATAAGGAGGACATAAATAAGAGGGCTTTGGAATTGTCGAAGAAAGATGATTACTAGATTGTCTAATTTGGCTTCTGGAAGTTTATTAAACCCGTACATTGCAAGACGATTTTTTGCTTCTTCCTCTATTAAACCATTTTCATTGGAATTAAGTATTTCAAAAACACTAGAAACATTTTTGGAGTACCAAGCATTTTCCATAAGTTAATAGCTGCTACCATTTCTAGTTTATCATTATTTTCGTTATCATGTTGCCAATCTACTTTGAATTTCTGGTGGTTTCGAGTGGACAATTCTCACTAAAGCATCCCTTTTAGACAATGTGATAATATAGGGGTATGACAAGATGGAAGCATGTGTTTAGGAAAACGTATTTGATCATTGTATCCCTCGCCGCATTACTGGCTACTGCTGTCTTTTTTATCCTGCAATCTCCTAATCCGAAGACATCTATAGCGGAGTTTACCGGAGAAATCAGCGGACTTCCGCCATCAAGTACTGGTACCGCTTCAAAAAGCGCAGTTCTTAATGTTGTAGATCCGACTACCGTGCAACTAATCACCGGAAAAGAAATTGAAGGTAGTTTTTCTTCATACCAAATAGAAACCTCTCCCGGCCGGAGGATGGCAATCCTGAAAGTATGGGATTTTGACAGTAAGGTTTTGTACAGCGGCTCAAGCAGGATTTTTAATCTTTCCGCAGGGCAGACTCAAAAGGCGGATATTGCACTTAAAGAGGCAGGTGCTTTCAATGACATTTCTGCTCCGGTGTCTTTCCAACCTGCGGTCTTTAACACCCTTACTATATTCTCCAAAAGTTTCATTGCCCATGCGGCAGAAGAAAAACCGGTTTTTGCTGTCATCCACAAACCCGGACCACGCGGACCATATTCAGACCAGGTAGCAGATGTTCAACTCACCTTAGTTTTAAGCGGCAACAGTGTAATAGCAACCGATCAACAATCACTGGATGCTATCGATGAAGAGCGCAATTTAAAAGATCTTGCTCCCGATACGTACGGGGATTTTAAGCCTTTAGAACCAAATTTTGTGGTGGAATTGGATATAAAGTTTGACCTTACCTGGCCGATAATAACAATTTCGTTAATAAATGTGGAAAATCAGGAAGTAATCTGGAAAGACACAACAGATTCTAGAGTAGAGACGAAAGCTTATGGTTTTAGTAATATTGTTAATCTTGCCGCAGAAAAATTAGTTACAAGTCTTAGCGGAAAAGGTCCAAATCCGGTTAAGCTCCCCGCATTTACTCCATCAATCCCAAAACCTGTCAAATCAATGGCCCAGTGGAGAATAAAGTTAAGAAAGTTACTGGGTTTGGACAAACAATCCGAATCCAAACCCCAATCATTACCGCCTCCAACCACAGCGCCTAAGCTATCTTGTAACATCCCAGCTTTTCGGGAATGCGCGAACACTTTTAGTTTGCAGGTATGTATTGACGCATGCCCGTATGTAGATACCGTTTGTCCGGCCAGCGCGCCGCCGAACACTGAGTGCAAAGAAACGGACAAGGCTTGTTCCGATGCTTGCTGGAACAAAGCCGATGCGCATATTAACAATTGCTTGACAGTAAACAACTGCACCAAGGAAGAAGTTATTGCTGGCGGTGGCGGAGCACAAAGGTAATTACTACAAGAGCTTTATCCGCAACCCTAGATGAACAATTTTTAGGACTTTTTTAAGGTAAGGGTTTGTCCATTTAATAAATGGGGGTACCAGCATTTTTGTCGTTTTGAATCCGCCCCAGTAAGATAAACAGTTCAGTTATCGCTTCGACATCATCTTCACCAACAACATTAAACTTTTCCTGACAGGCTTCGGAGAATAACTCCTCTTTCTTAAGATTACAAATAGTAGCCCGTGCTTCTGCTGCTGATACTTCGGGCATTAGTTGCGATGGAGTTATCGGTATTTTTTCTCCTCTTGATTGTTGTTGCCCCAAGAATAAAACTGCCAGAACAATGATAATTATTATGGCAATAATAAGACCTGGGAGTGCAAATCTTTTTTGTTTTTTTATTTTCTTCCCTTACTCCTTTTCTTCAAAAATAAAACAGTGCCACCAATAATTGCTATTAAAACTAAACTCACTATACCGACTTTAACAAGTGACAGTTTTTGGGCAATAACCATTACTCCCGGCTTATCACCTTCTGGTTTAACACTAACTGTTTTCCCATCTTTGGTTTTGACTTCTACCTCACCTTCATAGACAACAACTGCTACCAATTTTTTATCGGTGTCTTTCAAAACCCAAAAATGGGTTCTGCTGACTGTTACCCCCAACCAGCCTGCATCTACACCAAATTTATTTTCCGTAGGGTTGTTATTTCTTACTCTTACCTCTATTTCTCCTTCACTCAATTCTACAATGTGAGAGGTAACCCCATTGGCTTTAACCGGTTCTTGAAATTTAATCTTCTCCCAGTTACTAGATTGCATCACCGCCCCCGAATCCTCACCCCAAGAATATTTCTTGATATTCTGCATTCCGGGAATGACAACAAACACAGGTTCGCCTTGAGGAACAGGCCGTATCCAAGCGTCCGCTTCAACCTTATCATTGATCCGCCCTTTTTTGTCAGCCTCCTTCATAGCCTCTTCGTACCACCATGGTTTTGTCTCCGCTTCCTTTTGACTAATACTTTTTCTGCCGAACAGGTTAAGAAAGCCTCCTTCCAGAGATTCTTCCAAATCACCGCTTGCGAAAAATTCCGAAACTTCAGCTACTTCTCTTAATCTCAACCAAGTTTGATAGGGATTAATGCCCAAAAACTCCAACCATGACGGTCCCTCTTTTTGGCTTGGTGACGAAGTTTCCTTTTTTGAATCCAAAGTTGGGAGATTTTTGCTCTGGCCTTCATCTACTTCGGAAACTGTAGGAGTTTTTGGCTTAGCCGACAAACATGCTTTATAATCAGCCTCTACCTGTTTTTCACATGCGTCTTTAGATTGAGTACAGGTCTTATAGCACGCGCTTACATCTTTGGTTTGATCTACGCATGGATAATAACATTTAGTCCATCCTGTCAAACAATTATATGAGGCGCGGGCACGGATTTTGTCACATTCCTCTATTGTCTGGGCATTGGCTTCCGGAGACAAGAAAAGCACAGCAGTTAAAATAAGCAGTACGGGCAGGATGCCTGCCCGCCAAAACTTTAGCGTAGACGGGAATTTTTTCATAAAAGCTAATTAAAAAATACTCTGAACTTTTTTAGTCAGATTACCATCTTCGTCGCGAGCTGTAACAGTCACTATCGCATCAACACATTCTCCTGGAGTATTATAACGCCATTCTACATCCCCTCCTCCAACTGTCGAGCCAACAAAATACCCACAATTTATTTTCCAGAAATAAGTAAGCTTACTACCCTCGGGATCACTGGCAACAGGTTTCAATAGGTACCTGTGAGGTAATTCTTCATAAGAACCATGAAGCTGCGTATAATCGACTCTTTCTATCACTGGAGACTTGTTAACTGTTTTTCCCGCTCTCTCTTCTCCCGAGCATTTCACCTCTCTGCCTACAAGCACTTTTTGATCAAACGGTTCAGTGTGTGCAAAATCCCTTTTCTCATCAGCAGCGTGTCTAAAAATTGCTGTCCATTCACCTCTAAGACGGGCATCAAGATTAATCAAAGCTGAACCTTCTTTTCTACAAAAGAAGGTTTCTTGGGTAGAAACAGAATTGAATGATTTAAGTGTGGTTAAAGCCGGACGATCTTCAACTAGAACTGGACCTACAACTTCACTAGTCTGGTCAACAATAAACCTGCCTTTAACGTTTGAAGTGCTAATGTTGTCTGTAGTTTTAGTCTCAGGATCTAAAACGAAAGTCACAAGTTTACCTGTGTTTTCTATTGCTGCATGTACCAAGAATGAATCAGCAAAATCAACTGGCTCAAGAGGCCCAGTTATATCTATCTTGAAAAATCCAAAGGTAACAACTAAGGAGCTAAAATGATTTATTTCCGTGAAGATTTTAGTCTTACCTTTTGTATCTACTACCACCTTTACATTTTTAGGAGTCACTAAATCATTACCAGAAAAATGAGAAATTATAGGGATCGAGTCTCCTGCTTCAAGAGTAATTTCAACAATGATTGGTTGAGATACTGTTAAACCACTTGGGGCCAACTCATATACTAAAACATTATCGTCATCTTGGGCCACCCGCTTTACAGAAATATCGCTTGTCGACATACCCTGGGGCAAGCTAACTTTAGGAATTGTAAGAACGACCTTTCCGTCATCAGAAGTAAACTTCAATATCTTACTGGAACTGCGGTTTGTGAGCCAGACTGCTGCTCCAACAACAAGCAGGATTAAAATAAGGATCGCAATATGTACTGCCTTTTGGGTAAAAAAAGGATGCTTCATTTTTTCTTTTTCAAAATTAAGACCACTGTTCCAATAGCCACCGCCAAAACCAAACCAAACATAGCAAGCTTGGCAAGTGAAAGTTTTTGAGCAACCACAACTACTCCTGGCTTACCATCTTGAGGTTCAACAGTCATAACTTTTCCATCCTTAGTTTTTACCTTCACCTGCCCTTGATAAACCCCCACTATTGTCTCTTTTGTTGGTTCATGGGTTATCCAATAGTGAGTACCAATAATAAAAAGATCTATAAATTCTGTACTTGCATCATGTTGTCCCTCCAGCTCAACAGTACCGTTTAAAATATTTATGGGACCGGTTTCCGGCAAGGTCGCTTCTGAACCAGGCGTAATGATAATTACAGTACCATCTGAAGAGAACAACTTGACTGGCTCATCAATGGCTTTAATTGTCGATCCTAATGGAAAATCCCACAAACGTGCCTTGTCTATCTTAATAAATTCCGATGAACCCGGTAATTTAATCAGTCCCGTCTCGGAAAAACTCATACCTAAATAAAACTTATTTTTTGCACCTGCTTTTTTTGCTGCTTCTTTATCTTCCTGAGTAATATTTGGCGTTCTTTCCAGTTGAGCGCCAGTTTCAATTTTTTCAATATTCAAATCTAAACCATTGGAAATAATCCAATCATTTACTTGTTGCGCGTTCGTTAGCCAGCTTTCATTGGACGAAACCTCGGGTTCTTTTTTTAACCTGGCTATGTCAGGCTTTTTATCGGACTTCCTGCAAGCCCAGAAATCCTCCAGGGCTTTGGCGCTACAGTCAGAACTTTTTTCGCTGCACTGCTCTCTTTTTGTACATCTTGAATAAACTTCTCCGGAATTAAAATAAGTATCCCCGTCCGGTTTTTTTGTTTCCTCACCGCATAAATGAATACAGGCATTAAAATTTTCCGTGCATTTTTTCATATCCTGATCAAAAATAGGCCTGCATTCAGCATCAGTACCTGCATAAGTTACATGAGGGCTCAGAAGAAAAATAAAAACAACTAAAATTATGGGCAGGATAAATTTTTTCATTGTTACTGCGCCTTTTCTGCGGGCGGCTTATAATTTGGATTGAAATACTTGTAAAAATCTTGAATTTCACTATAAATTCTTTGTGATTCTGCCGCTAAACCATTATATCGATAAACCATATTGTTATATTGTCCTAGTAAATTGTTGAAGTTTGTTGCGTCGCCTGCGTTTTGATATGCAGTCAGCTGGTTTTGCATCGAAGTAAGTTGAGGAGCAAGCGTTCCCAATTCATATTTAATCTCATCCATTCTTCTCACCCTGCTGTTGAATCCTCCGTTTTTAAAAAGCCCTACAACTTTTGGCCGGTCGCTAAAATACTGTTTATAATATTCTTCTAGTTCCGGTGAAAGATCACTATACTCAACTCCAAACTTAGAATGCAATTCGCTGAGAAAACTTTGTTTAATTTTCTTTTCATCTTTTGCTTTCTCCAAAATGCTCTTTACAGAAAGCAGATGAGAATCATCTGCATGTTTTGAGAATTCTTGTTCGAGTAAGGAATTAACATTAGTTTTTTCATCCGGACTTAACCGATCATATATTGCATGTAACATTTCGTGTATTGCGGCTGCATATTTGTGATCGGCAAACTGCGGATCATCAATCTTTAAAAGATGTATCTGCCGTCCGCCAAACGGTCCTCCCCCTCGCTTTGGCCCAATGCAAGCAAGCGCCTCTACTCCATTAACAAGACAATACTTTCTAAAAACTTCTCCGTTAACAAATTCCGGCTGTGCCCGATAAAATGCTGCTTTCCCTTTACCTGTGAGGGTATTTTTTTCGGCAATCTCTACTATTTCGGCAGTTGGCTGATACGTTTTTAATACTTCTTCATCAGACTTTCTAAGATCTGCCGTTGCAAAAAAGAAAAAACCTCCAATAAGAAGCACAAGAACAAAAATTACAATCAAAGCTATGGTCAAACATCCCATGCCTTTTTTTTCTTGGGGTCCTTTTGATTTCTGCGCCATAAAGTTATATATTAATATATTAATCTTAAAATTTAGACTAAGTCAAGGCTTATTATTCTACTTCTTCCCAATTATCGGTTGTTGCTCTTTCTAGGAATTGCGTAAATATTTTACCCGTATCCGGATAATAACGATACCATCTGAAAGTTGTTCTATGATCCGCAAGAGTTTCAAAAACTTGAATTAAATAATAAGGGTTATCTTTCGTTAGTTCCGCAGCAACTACGACATTAAACGTTGAACGGCCGTTCTCCTCAACTGCCTTTTTAAACTCTTGAACTTCGGAAAGCTTTGAAACAAACTCGACCCCTCTTTGACCTTTATTCACTTTAGGCTGTATCTTGTAAAAAACTAACCACCCACAAAAAATAATAAGAATTATAAAACCAGTAATTATTAATAATTTATTTGGTTGTTGAACTTTATTTTTTGTATTTTTCTCCTTTAGCTGCAGCTGTTGCCAAAGAAACAACGCTACTATATCACCGACAAGTAAAAACAAAACCGCTTTTTTGACAATATTTGGCAACATATGGAAATATTAGGTAATATTTGGTAATATTAAAGCACAATGCTTATTCCGCCAAAGTATTTCTTAACACCAAAAATTTCCCAGCTTCTCGCATCAATAGAAGCAAGTAAGGAAGTGATTGATGCTATTTCTATTCCGGCAGAAGTAGAAACAAATATTCGCCGTAGTTCAACGCTTAAAAGCTCGCTTTTTTCTGCAAGAATCGAAGGTAATACCCTTACCCTTGACGAACTTTCTAGTAGACCCTCCAAAGATCAAAAAAAGGCAGAGGTGTTTAATATTTTAAAAGCCCTCAATACTATTTTCCAAAAGAGAAACAAAGATATTACTTTAAAAGATATTTTAAATCTACATAAAATAGTAATGGAAGGATTAACGCATAAAACACAGCAGGGGAAAATAAGAAACGAAGTGAGCGCAATTTTTAACAGCGCCGGAATTGCTGTTTATATGCCTCCGCCTCCACGCTCGATCCCCTCTTTTTTAGAAAAGCTTATTAAATTTGCCAATAGTCAAAAAGAACAATTTGTGCCGATTCGTGCCTGTCTTACACATTACACTTTTGAAAAAATTCACCCGTTTTTAGACGGCAATGGCCGGGTTGGAAGACTTCTTCTTCAGACAATAATGTATAAAGGCGGGTATGGCATGAAAGGACTTTTAACAATTGAGGAATATTTAGATAATAATCGCAGTGATTACTACCGGGCGCTCGAAGAAACAGAGCGGGATGCAAGCCCGTATCTTGAGTTAATGCTTGAGGCAATAGCCGAAACTTCAGAAAAAGCAAAGCAACTTGTGCTTGAGAAAAAGCAATTACAAGCAAAAGATTATTTGCTGCCGCGCAGAGCCGAAATTCTGGACATTATTAAGGATCACAGGCTTGTGAATTTTGATCAAATAAGGCGAAGATTTATGGCTGTAAACGAAAGAACACTGCGCTTTGATCTTAAAAAACTTACAGACGCGGGGTTAATAAGAAAACTTGGCAATACCAAAGGCGTCTACTATGAATATCTCGACTAAACCTTAGCCACAAATCGCAGATAAATTATGAAAGTAAAGGTAGCGAGGCTGTTGCACCCGAAAGGTGAAAATATTACTACTAATTTAACTCTTGCATAAGCGTAAAACTTCTTTGCCTAATCCTGTATAATATTTTGATATGAATAAAAGGCTTATTTTTATCTTAGTCACGATGTTTCTAAATTTTTTGGGTTTTAGCATTGTTATTCCTATTCTCCCCTTTCTGGTCCAACACTACGCCCCGGATCAAAACACAATCGCTCTGCATGTTGGACTTTTGATATCTGTTTATGCTTTGTGTCAATTTATAGCAGCGCCCGGACTTGGCGCGTTAAGCGATCTTTACGGAAGAAGGCCGATTTTACTGATAAGTCTTTTTGGTTCGGTTATCGGATATGTTCTTTTAGGCGTAGGCGGTTCGCTCTGGATATTGTTTTTGGGCAGAATTATTGATGGCCTAACAGGGGGAAACACTAGCACGGTTTATGCTTACATGGCAGATATTACAAAACCGAAGGAGAGAGGAAAATATTATGGCATGCTTGGCGCAGCCGGCGGATTTGGATTTATGTTTGGACCGGCAATTGGAGGATTTACTGCTCATATTTTTTTAACTCTACCTCTTTTTTTAGCAGCCGGTGTAACCTTAGTAAACATGGTTTGGGGATATTTTGTTTTACCCGAAAGTTTGCCAAAAGAGCACAAAAGTATAAAACTTGATTTTAATCACCTTAACCCATTCCAACAGTTTTCTCATATATTTGAAATTATTGCTTTAAAAAGACTATTTTCTATGGCGTTTCTTTTTTTCTTGGCATTTAATGCAATGTACGGCAATGCTTCCGTATATTTAAAAGATGTTTTTAGCTGGAGTGCTGCACAAATCGGCATACTTCTTTTTGTTGTTGGTCTTATGGATATTTTTTCTCAAGGGTATTTACTAAGAAAACTTTTATCAAAATTTGGAGAAATGAACGTGATTATAATTGGAACAATCTTAAGCTTTATTGGACTATTTATCGCAGCCTCTACTTCGTTTTTTGTCTCAACTTATTTAATTTATTTAGGAGTAATTATTTTAATTATTGGCTATGGTTTATTTGAACCATCCACAAGTGGAATGATTTCAAATGCGGTTGGGCCTAAAATGCAAGGAAGGGTACAGGGAGCAAATCAGGGTATGCAGTCAATTGCCAGAGTTTTTGGCCCGCTTTTGTCTGCTTTTGCGTATCAATATTGGCGCGGTCTCCCCTACTCTCTAGAAGCATTACTCGTAGTTGGATCTTTTATAGTATTTACCTCTTCTTTAGCTCTGATCAAATCCCACAAAATTCAGAGTTAAAATCTGCAAAATATCTTAAATTTTTGGCTTGCCTGGCGGATTAAACTGTGCTAATTTTTACATACTTCTTGCGCATTTATTAAACAATTCTTGTTGCTGTCTTACGCTCAAATACTATACTTAATAATATGAATAAATTCGGTCATTTAAACAAGTCTTGTGACGATAAAGATAAATAAGACTCCTTAACTTAAAACCCCAAGCTTTTCTTTGACTAAAATAAGCTTAATTCTTCCGGGCTGAAATTCTTTGTTAATGATTAAAATTTTATTAGAGGCTCAACCCCAGGGCTCGCCGCAGGAAAAAGAATTACAACTTCTCCAATAATTATTGTTTTATTCACATCCTCACCTCCTTTTCGAAGATTCCTGTTATCTTATTATAACATCTCTAATGCTCAAATAGCCTTTGTGAATTTTAACCGCTCGTAAGTTTTACACCTAAAAGTTAGTGTTCGAAGAATTCTCATAGTGAATTTCTGGAATTAAATCAGACGTTGCTATGTAGATAAAAAAACCTGCAGTTAATGCAAGAAATATAGGAATATATCCTTCCAAAACATTACCAAGCAGGTATGTTGTTATTGCGCCAATAAATGCAACAGCAGCACTCAGAATATTTACAATTATTATCTTTTTTCTAGCTAATCCTTTGTGAAGCATTAACCCAAAATCACCTATCTCTTGGGGTATTTCATGCGCCGCAACCGCTATAGTTGTCACTATCCCCAACGGTATATTAACCATAAACGTTGCTGCAATAACAATGCCATCAATAAAATTATGAACCGTATCTCCAATAATAATTAAAGGAAGTGTAGATTTTGATTCTCTTTCATGCTCCTGATATTCCTCGTGGTGATGAAACCAATGAATAAAACGTTCTATAAGAAAAAACAGCACAATACCTAAAAGCGTCCAGAAAAAAATATTTATCTCGGTTTTTTCGGCCTCATGAGCTGCCTCCGGCAATAAGTCAAAAAATGCAGTACCAAGCAAAACTCCAGCTGCAAACGAAGCAAGAAAATGAGAAATCTTTAACGCAAGTTTTTCATGAGATAATAGAATAAAACCTCCGATAAGAGAGGCTACACTCCCTAAAAATGTAAATAATAAAATATACGCTAGAGTTGACATAGATTGCAAATTCCAAAAAACTCAAGCGAATGACTTTTTACTTTGAACTTCTTTTTCTTTTCAATATCTTTTTCAAGCGCTTCAATATTGCAGTCTGAAATATCTTCAATGTTGCCACATTTTTCACATACTAAATGATGATGGTCTGCTTTTGCACTGTGCTCGTATCTAAGTTTTCCTTCGTTTAATTGAACCGATTTAACAATTCCCTTTTCAAAAAGAGCATTAATAATCCTAAAAACAGTAACTTTATCTACTTTAATTTTGTT
>JACPAR010000016.1 GCA_016180725.1 Candidatus Levyibacteriota bacterium
AAAAACCAAGGAAAGGAGAAAGAATACATTGTTATTCATAAAGACCAGCTAAGTCTGGACTTGTGATACCTCGCAGCTTGCTGCGAGGAGTATTCATTTCTTCATTTAATTCTCGTTACGATTAAACGCCCCACATAGTGTGCTTGATAATGCTTGAGCGGTCAAGTATAATATACCCCTTTTCACGTTAAGCCTTGAAAAAAAGGTTAAGGTAATTTCTGTTCTTGTAGAAGGGAATTCCATTCGGGGGACATCTCGACTAACAGGTGTTGCTAAGGGGGCAATTCTGCGTTTTCTAGAAACGGTAGGTAAGGCCTGTGATGTAACTGACCGTAGGTGGACGATTGAAGAGATTGTTAAGCTTGCTTACTCAAAGAATGAGTTTACACTTCTAACACAAATCTTATTGTTCGAGCACTTCGACAAGCTCAGTGTAAACTAAGTCGAGAACCAAGTCAGACTTGGTCGAGAACTTCTCGATTTCCCCCCGCCGATGGCGGGGTCACTCAAAGAATAATCGTGTTAGGACTGTGACCTGTTACCTCAAATTGACCCACTACCGAAATCTCCCCGTGGTTGAAGGTTTAAAGGGAATCTGGTATACTACCTCATACTATGCCGGCAGTACAAAGAAGCGAATTTGCATTAGCGTTAAACCAGGTAGCCACCGAAAGAGGGGTAGATGTTTCTGTTGTTTTAGAAACAGTTAAAAACGCAATTTTGGCAGCTTATCGAAAAGACCATCCAGGAATTGAAATTGAAGAACACAGCGCAACTTTAAATCAGAACACCGGCGAAGCCCGCATTTTACATAATGGTAAAGACGTTACTCCTCCCGGATTTGGAAGAATTGCAGCTCAAACAGCAAAGCAGGTAATTTTACAAAAGATCCGCGAAAAAGAAAAGGAAGCAATAGTTACGGATTACAGAGCCAGAATTGGGACTATTGTTAATGGTATGGTTTTAAAATTTGCCGGACCAAATGTAATTGTTGATATTGGCAAAACAGAAGGGGTAATGCCCCAAGCAGAGCAAATTCCAAATGAAAAGTATCACCTTAATCAACGTTTGGCTGTATATATTCTTGATATCAGAGGCGGAGTAAAAGGGGAAGAAATTATTGTATCAAGAGCAAGTAATGGATTGGTTGAGGGTTTGTTTAAACGCGAAGTTCCGGAAGTTTCTCAGGGAAGCGTAGTTATAAAAGCAATCGCCAGAGAGCCAGGTAACAGAACAAAAGTAGCGGTATATTCTGAGCAATCAGGTATTGATCCTGTTGGTAGCTGTGTTGGGCAAAAAGGCGTGCGTGTTCAGGCAATTATTGCCGAGCTTGGGGGCATGGAAAAAATTGACATTATTCAATGGCAGGAAGACTCTAAAAATTATATCGCTCAAGCTCTTTCTCCTGCAAAAGAAATTAAAGTAGAGATTGACGAAAAAGAAAAAGTTTCCCACGTTACTGTTCCTACTCAAGATCTTTCTTTGGCTATTGGAAAAGAAGGGCAAAATGTTCGTCTTGCTTCAAAACTAACGGGTTATAGAATAGAAATTGCAGGGAGAGAAGAAGAGATAGAGGAAGGCCGATCAGACAAGGTAAAGAAAGTAGATGAATTAGAAAATGTAGAAAGTGTGGAGAAAAAAGAAGAGAAAGCGGCAAGCGAAGTCCAATCAGATGATCAAACAACACAACCTGTGCCAGCACCGCAGTCAGATACAAAAGAAAATAAAGACAAATGAATAAAAAATTCGAAACACGAAATTCCAAATACGAAATAAATTCTAATAATCAAAATTCAAAATTCAAAATATATGGTTAAAATGTTTAATTATTTGAATTTTGGTATTGTTTCGAGTTTCGATATTCGAGTTTCGAATTTACAAAATATATGGTTAAAAATAAGAAATTATCAACCGCAGAGAATACTTTAGATAAATTCTATCTTCCTGTAGTTGCTGTTTTAGGCCACGTAGATCATGGAAAAACAACTCTTCTTGATGCAATAAGAAAAACAGATGTTGTCAAGGGAGAGCATGGTGGAATAACGCAAAGAATAGGTGCTTCAACAGTTGAAGTTGTTCATGAAAACATCAAGCGAAGAATAACTTTTATCGATACACCCGGGCACGAAACATTTTCTAAAATGCGTTCGCGCGGAGCCCAGGTTGCAGATATTGGACTTTTGATTGTTGCCGCAACCGACGGAGTAATGCCGCAAACAAAAGAAAGTATAGAGCTTCTAAAAGCAGCAAATATTCCTTATATTGTTGTTTTAACAAAATCCGATATGCCGGAAAAAAATCCCGAAAAAGTTAAGCAGCAGTTGTTAAAGGAAGGTATTTTACTAGAAGGGTTTGGTGGAGATGTATCCTATATTGAGGTTTCGGCAAAAACAGGCAGCAATGTTAAAGAATTGTTGGAATTAATTCTTCTTGTTTTGGATATGCATAGGTCAGCAAAGTCGCAAGCAGAGTCTTTAGCGGAAAAAGACGGGTTTAAAGCAATTGTTATTGAGTCAAAATTAGACCAGAAAATGGGGCCAAAAGCAACAATTATTGTAAAGTCGGGAAGCGTCTCGGTTAAAGACGAGCTAATTTGTGAAGATATTCAGGGTCGGGTAAGAACATTAATTAACGATCAGGGCGAACATATTCAAAATATTACTGTTGGTGAAGCAGCCGAAGTTTTAGGTTTTGAAAAAGTACCAAATGTAGGAAGCGTTATTTATAAAAAAGAAGAATTTGTTCCGGCTGCTACGCCTCAAAAAGAAGTTGTTGTAAAACCGGTTGATTTTTCAGCCCCAGAAGATGCAATCCCTGTTATTATCAGAACCGACACTTTGGGGTCGCTTGAAGCAATAACACAAGCACTACCAGAAAAAATTATTATCGTCTCTTCAAAAACAGGCGAGGTTACGCCGGCAGATGTTATGCTGGCAAAATCAGTTAAGGCAATAATGCTTGGGTTTAATGTGAAAATAAGGCCAGACGTTGCAAATCTTGCGAAAACAGAAAAGGTTTTGCTTAAAAACTATACAATTATTTATGAGCTATTAGACGAGATAAAAGAAGCTTTAGAAGGTAAAGCGTTGTCTTTACAGGAAGTAATTTATGGTAGAGCAAAAATACTGGCAAGCTTTCCCTTTGAAAAGACAAAGGTTTTGGGAGTTGGCGTATTAGAGGGTAGAGTTGCCAAGGGTGATAGGGTAAGATTAATGCGGAGAGAAGATATTGTTGGCGAAAGCATGATTTCGTCTGTAAGACAAGGTAAAAATCCTGTTTCAAAGGTGGAAAAAGGGCAAGAAGCAGGGGTAATTTTATCCCCGATGCTTGACTTTACTATAGGCGATATGTTAATATGCCATGGCTAAACATAATATGGACGAAAACACACTCCAAAGTATAAAAGACGCATTAGCAAAAAATGATCAAGTAGGGATTGTTGTTGGTAGAAATCCTAGCCTTGATACTATGGCGGCTGCTCTTTCTTTATATCTATTTTTAAAACAAACTAACAAAAATGTAACCATTGCCAGTCCAACCGAGCCAATTGTTGAAATATCTTCTTTAGTTGGTATAGATAAAGTAAAAACAAGCCTGGGTGGAGAAAATGGGGATTTAATTGTTTCTTTTCCTTACAGAGAAGGAGAGATAGAAAAGGTTTCTTATACCCTTGAAGAGGGTTATTTAAATATAGTTGTAAAAGCAGGAGAACTCGGGCTTTCTTTTAATGAAAAAGAAGTAAAATATAAACGTGCGGGACATTTACCAACCCTACTTTTTGTTGTTGGTACACCAAGGCTTTCTGACTTAGGAAATCTTTTTGATGCGCAAGCTCTTAAGGATACAACAGTGGTTAATATTGATAACAAAACAGAAAATCAAGGCTTTGGTGATATTGTATTTATCTCTCCAAAGTTTTCTTCGCTTTGCGAAATTATGACCGATTTTATTTCGGTTTCGAATTTTTCTATAGATGTTGATATGGCTCAGAATTTACTTTCCGGTATAAGTTTTGCAACTAACAATTTTCAAGACCAAAAAACAAGTTATCTAGCTTTTGAGACGGCAGCAATGCTTATGAGAAAAGGTGCAGCAAGACCTAAAAATACTCAGGCAGTAAGTGCTTCCCCTCAACAAGACAGGTCATTCTTTAGGCCACGCCCGGTAAACCAACAACAGGATGAATACAGGTCAGCAGACAGAAATAGTTTTATGTCCCAGCAACAGCAACAGCAAAAGCAAGCGCAAAACCAAAACCGTGGACAATTTCCTAAAAAGCAATCCAGCGAAGCTGGATCCCGCTCCGCGGGGCAACCACAACAACCGAAAGATCAAAAAGATCAAGAAGAAGTTCCATCTGATTGGTTAACTCCGAAAGTTTATAAAGGTTCGAATTTAGGATAATCACCGAAAAGTCTCTGGTACTTGTGATCTCTGCGGAATTCATGGTATAATATTAGCCTATGCCATTAAGCCCAACAGAAAAACAAGATGTTATTAAACAATTTCAGACACTTCAAGGAGATACCGGAAGCCCTGAAGTGCAGATTGCTCTTCTTACAAAAAGAATCGATCGTTTAACAGATCATTTAAAAAAACATGCTCATGATACACATAGTAGAAGGGGTTTATTATCAATGATAGCCAAAAGAAGAAGATTGATTAATTTTTTGGCAAAAATAAATAAGGCGCGCGCCTCTGAAATCGCAAAGAAGATTGGATTAAAAATTTAATGGAAAAAACCTCACAAACTTTAGAACTAGGTGGAAAAACACTAACTCTTGAAACGGGTCAATTGGCATCTCAAGCGACTGCTTCTGTTCTTGCCAGGCTTGGCGACACTATGGTCTTGGTAACAGTTGTTGCGGGAAAAGTAAGAGAAGATCTTGGCTATTTTCCGCTATCTGTTGAATACGTAGAAAGATTATATGCAGGCGGAAAAATAAAAGGAAGCCGTTGGGTAAAAAGAGAAGGCAGGCCTTCTGAAGAGGCAATATTAACAGCAAGGCTTATAGATCGTTCCATTCGTCCGCTTTTCCCAAAGGAATACAAAAACGAAGTACAAATAGTTGTTACAGTTTTGTCTGTTGATGGAGAAAATGAACCGGATGTTTTGTCTATCGTTGCTGTTTCAGCAGCTTTAAGTTTGTCAAAAATACCCTGGAATGGACCAATTGGCGCAGTAAGAGTAGGTTACGTAAAAGAGTCGGGAAACGGCAAAGTAGAGTTTTTAATTAACCCAGGCAGTACAGAGCTTTCTCTTTCTGATCTTGACATGGTTGTCTCTCAAGCTAAAGAAAAAACGATCATGTTGGAAGCAGGCGCAAGTCAAATTAGCGAAGATGTTGTTTTGTCGGCAATTAAAAAGGCAAATGAAGAAAATAAAAGAATAATTGATTTTATAAATGATTTTACTAAAAAAGCAGGACAGAAAAAAGAAATAGTAAGCCCTGATGTTGTTTTAAAAGAAACAGTTTCCCGTATAGAAAAATCTTATAAAGAAGAGATAGCTTCTTTAATTGCGGCAAGAGCAACTAAAGAATCAAGCGGATCAACAGAATATGAAGATTTAATCAACAAGATTCTTGAAGAAGAAAAAATGGCCGAGCCGGAATTAGAGATTGATAAAAAAACAGTTGCAAAAGCTGTTGAGCTAATTTTTTACAAAATCATACGCGAAAATGTTATCTCCAAAGGAAAAAGACCTGACGGAAGAAAAGTGGATGAAATTAGACCTATTTCCTGCATGGTTTCTGTGCTTCCAAGAACCCATGGCTCAGCTATTTTTCAACGCGGCACAACTCAAGCCCTAACTGTAGCAACTCTTGGTTCTCCACGTCTTGAGCAGTTAATTGAGTCAGCAGAGGGAGAAGAAACAAAAAGATACATGCATCATTATTCTATGCCTCCTTATTCCGTTGGAGAAGCAGGAAGAATGGGAGTACCAAGCAGGCGTGAAATCGGTCACGGAGCACTAGCCGAGAGAGCACTTCTTCCCGTAATTCCAAAACAGAAAAAATTTCCTTATACTATTAGAGTTGTTTCTGAAATTTTATCTTCTAATGGGTCAACTTCTATGGCGGCTACTTGTGGTTCTACATTGGCTTTAATGGATGCAGGCGTTCCAATTGAAAAACCGGTTGCAGGAATAGCTATGGGTATGATGTCACGTTCGTCATCCGCAAAAGCGGATTCCTCAGTGCAAGCTGATTCAAAGGATTACGTTATACTTACAGATATTTTAGGGCTTGAGGATTTTTCTGGAGATATGGATTTTAAAGTAGCAGGAACAGATAAAGGAATTACCGCAATCCAGCTTGACGTAAAAATTCCAGGATTAACAATAGAACAAATAACAGAAATATTAGAAAAAGCAAAAACAGGAAGATTATTTATTTTAGAAAAAATGTTGGCAGTTTTGTCAGCTCCAAGAACTCAAGTTTCGGAATTTGCGCCAAAGATTGAACAGGTTCGTATTCCGGTTGAAAAAATAGGCGAGGTTATTGGTCCGGGAGGAAGAATAATTAGAAACATTATTGCTCAAACAGGGGCAACAGTTGATGTTGAAGATACAGGTGAGGTAACTGTTTCGGGTACTTCTGATGAAGCAGTTAAAAAAGCCGTTAATTGGGTAACAGGTTTAACCCGGGAAATAACAGTTGGAGAAATTTTTGAAGGGCAGGTAAAAAGAATATTACCATTTGGCGCGTTTGTTGAATTCTTGCCCGGCAGAGAAGGAATGGTACATGTTTCGCAAATGTCTACAGAGTACGTAAAAAATCCGACAGATGTCGTTTCGATAGGACAAGTAGTGAAAGTTAAAGTTATAGAAATAGACGAGCAGGGAAGAGTTAATCTTTCTATGCTTCTTGATGCACCTCCGGGTGGAGGACGAAAACAACAGCCTCAGTCTCCTCAAGAACCAAGAAGATCCAGTTCGGATCATCCTCTTTCTATGCAATTTAGAAGGGAACGATTTGGAAAAGATAGGCCAGCACGTGGTGGTTCTCCTATGAGAAGATCTTCTTCAGGTTTTAGAAAAACACACTATTAAAGCTACGGGTACCACAAGTATCAAGAGTATCACGGGTATTACAGGAATAAACGAAAGAACTCGTAATCTGTTCAATGTTATAGTATTATTAAAGTATATGGACCCCTTAAACGGTAGTGCAAATAATAGTACAAGTGTGGGAGAAACGATTCATGTTCAGAGTCCTCAAGTTCAAGCAAACGATCAAATAAGGCGTCTTGGAGAAAAAGTAGAAAAAACAGAATTGCCAACAGATCTGCGCGAGCATTTAATAGAAAGAGTGCAAAGATTAGCTCTTATCAGGGCAAGCGCAGGATATTTAAGCCCAACTTATATTTTGGAGTACCAAGCTACGTCTTCTTACATTAATTGGGTTATAAATCTTCCTTGGAATAAATTAAGTAAAGATGTATTGGATTTAAAAGCGGCAAAAACTATTATGGATAAAAATCATTATGGATTGGTAAGTGTAAAAGATAGAATATTGGAATATTTAGCATCAATTATTCTTAATATTCAACAAAAAACACAGCATCAGCTTTTGCGTGCTCCTATTCTTTGTTTAGTAGGGTTGGCTGGAACCGGCAAAACAACACTTGCTTCTTCTATAGCGGAATCACTGGGTAGAAACTTTGAGAGAATCCCTTTTGGCGGTATGGGGGATGCTAGAGCACTACGTGGACAATCCCGCGTTTTTGCCGATGCAGAGCCGGGTTTTGTTATAAAAAAATTAGTTCACGCTGGTAGCAAAAATTGCGTAATACTTCTTGATGAATTAGATAGAGTTTCTCAAGAGGCAAGAAGCGATATAATGGGAGTTTTGGTAGAGCTTTTGGATCCGGAACAAAATAAAGGATTTATTGATCACTATATAGATTTTCCTTTTGATCTCTCGGAAGTTTTATTTGTTGCTACGGCAAACAACACGACTAATATTTCAACCGCTGTGCTTGACAGATTGGAAATAATTCAAATGCCTTCTTATACAGATGCAGAAAAAGCAGTAATTGGCCGGGATTATCTTTTTCCAAAAATTCTTAATCAAACAGGTCTTAGCAAAACGCAATTAATAATTGATAGCAATCTTTGGCCTGAAATAATTCGTCCTTTAGGGTTTGATTCTGGTATAAGAAGCCTTGAGAGAACAATTGAGGGAATTTGTCGTAAAACGGCGCGGCTTATTGTGGAAGGAAAGGGACAAGCTGTTAGCATTACAGGACAAAATCTTAAAGAATTTTTACCTGCTTAGCAAAATATAAATTATGCAAAATCAATTATTATTTACTCCTTTAGGTGGAATTGGCGATGTTACAAAGAATATGTATCTTTATGAGTATAAAGACCAGGTTCTTATTGTTGATTGCGGTTTGGGTTTTGCCGACGAAACTATGTTGGGAGTCGATCTTTTATTGCCTGACATTTCATATCTTGCCAAGGCAAAAAAGAAGATCATCGGTTTATTATTAACGCATGGACACGAAGACCACATTGGAGCTTTGCCGTTTGTTTATCCGCAGCTTTTAGCACTTAATAATAACCAGCCTATTCCAATGTTTGGAACTGCTTTTACCGCTGCTTTGGCAAATGAAAAGTTAAAAGAATATGGTGTTGGTCATCAGATTAAAACTGTTCCTTTTGATGGAAACGAGGTAGTTTTAGGCAATTTTAGGGCGTCATTTATTCGAGTTACTCATTCTGTTCCTGATACGTCACACATTTTAATCAAAACTCCGGTTGGCAATATTTATCACGGCAGCGATTTTAAATTTGATGATACGCCTTTTGATGGTAAAGTTTCCGACTACGCAAAAATTTCGCAAGTGGGTAAAGAGGGAGTAATGTGTCTTATGTCCGACTGTTTAGGATCGGAAAGGCCAGGATGTACAGGATCAGAAAACAAACTTTCGGAAAGTTTTGAAAAAGAAATAAAAATTTGCCAAGGAAAATTTATCGTTACAACTTATTCATCAAATATTGCAAGAATTAACCAGGTTGCTCAGGTATCAGAAAGATATGGCAGACATATTATTTTTATTGGGCGATCGCTAATAAGAACAAAGGAGGTTGCGCAAAGACTAGGCTATCTTCGTATCAGGCCAAATCTTGAAGTAGAACTGGATCAAATTAAAAATTATTCAGATAATAAATTAACGCTTATTGTTGCGGGCAGTCAGGGACAGGAAAATTCCGGAATGGCTAGAATTGCCAATGGTGAGCATAGAGAGATTAAGCTTGCTAGTAATGATACGGTTATTTTTTCCGCCGATCCGATTCCTGGCAATGAAGTAATTGTTAACGAACTTATTGATACCATTGCTAAAAGAGGAACAAGAGTTGTTTATTCGGCAATAAGTCGCAATTTCCATGTTTCCGGTCATGGTTCTTTGGAAGAATTGGGACAACTAATAAAGCTTGTCCAGCCAAACAATATCATTCCAATAGGCGGAAATTTTCGCCATATGGCGGCTTATAGAGATTATGCTCAAAGCCTGGGCTACAGAAAAAATAATATTTTTCTTCTTGAAGACGGCCAGGAAGTCGTTTTTTCAGAAACTGATGCAAAGCTTGGAAAAATAATACCGGTTAAAAATGTTTACGTAGATGAAATTTCCGGAGAAGAACTTGAAGGCTTTATATTAAGAGACAGGCAAAAACTCTCAGAAGGCGGAATAGTAATTATCTTATGTGAAATTGATTCCGGTACGGGGCAGTTGGTTGAAAAACCGGAAATTATAGTTAGAGGCTTTATAGATTCCGACAGCAGGAGATTGGCAAACAGATTATTTCAGGAGTTAAAAAATGCGCTAAGTAAAAAAAGAGGCAGGGTTACTAATTGGATTTACATAAGAAATCTTGTCAGTGAAGTATCAGAGCGCAGAATTTATAAAGATCTTCGTCGAAGACCACTTGTTCTTCCAGTTGTTATAGAGGTTTAGTCTCTATGCAAAAAATTAAGTTTATTCTAATTGTTTTTTTAATCTGGAGATTATTTTTATTTTTACCTCTTTTTTTAGGATATTTACTTCTTGCCAGCCGGTCAGGCTATGAATATACTAATATCTGGAAATTTATTTCGCCTTATTATCCTGTCTCTAGTTTTTTTCTATATCCTTGGGCTAATTTTGATGGCGTTCATTATTTAAGAATTGCAGGAGATGGTTACACAAATAACGGAGGTTTTTTCCCTTTTTTTCCGCTAATTATTCATGTAGCTAGTTTGGCTTTTGGTGGTAGTTCTGTTTTTGGCTCAGTTGAATTTTTTTCCGCCTTAATTCTTTCAAATATTTTTTTTCTTTTGGCGTTTATTGTATTTTATTTTTTAATTCGTTTTGATTTTTCCGAGAAAATAGCAGTTAGTAGTATTGTTTTTCTTTTGCTTTTTCCAACCTCTTTTTTCTTTGGCAGTATTTATACAGAAAGTTTATTTTTGCTTTTATCTTTACTTTGTTTTTTTCATGCGCGCAGAAAAGAGTGGTTGCAGGCAGGTATTTTAGGTTCACTGCTAACAGCAACAAGAATTGTTGGAATTAGTATATTTCCCGTTATTCTTTACGAATTTATTGTTGCGGAAAAAGTTCAATTAGCATTTAGACAAAAAAAAGACAGGTTAAAATTGTTCATAAAAAGCTTACCTTTATATTTTATTCCTTTAGGTCTTTTAAGTTATATGTGGTTTAATGTCTTAAAATGGGGAAATGCTTTTTATTTTCTTAAAGCCCAGGGAACACTTATGAATGGCCGTTCTACAGATAGTATTATTCTTTTTCCCCAAACATTGGTTCGCTATGCAAAAATTTTGCCAACTGTTTCTTTTTATCAATACGAATGGTGGATCGCGCTACTAGAGATATCAACCTTTATCATTGTTTCTATTTTATTATTTGTTGCATGGAAAAAAGGCATTAGATTTTCTTATATATTATTTTCACTATTTTGTTTTTTAATTCCGGTATCTTCCGGTACTTTCACCGGCTTGCCTCGCTATTCAGTAGTATTATTCCCAATTTTTATTGCCCTTGCACTTATCAATAACAAAAAAATCCAAATCGCTTACGCAATCATCTCCACCGTTCTTCTTTTTATTCTACTTATGCTCTTTTCCCGAGGTTACTTCGTCGCCTAGTCTTATTGAATTTTATTTTTTGTTATAATTCCTTTATGCAAAAGCCATATGAAGAAATTGCGTAATTGTTCAATAATTAATCATCATTGACTTGTAGTTCTTTTTTTAAGTATATATAATGGTAATATGGCTAGACGTCGATATAGAAAACGTGGGTTTAAATTTAAGCTTCGTAACGAAACAGTTTATTCAATTTTTTCTTTCGGTTTAATTTTAGGCGGAATATTTTTATTTTTATCTTTTGTAAAAAAAGCGGGAATTTTTGCAGATATAAATAACTTTTTAGAACAAAATTTTGGCTGGGCAGGTTTTCTTTTTCCATTTATTTTAATATTTTTGGGATTTTTGTTTTTAAAGCTTAAGATTTTTATTTCAAAGTTAAATATTTCAATTGGATACTTAATTTTATTTCTCTCTATTGTTTCTCTAACAAGGGCTGGTTTGGTAGGCTCAAGTATTTTTAGAGGCTTATCGGACATGATTACAGACATGGGTAGCTATTTGGTATTTATTGCCGGAATTTTTGTTGGCGTAGTTGTATTTTTTGATACCTCGGTTGATGAAATAATTGGAGCTTTTGTTTTTGCAGCACAAAATATATATAGATTTATCCCTAAAAATTTTCTTTCCTTTTTTAAGACCAATAAGTCTTTGGTTGTTCGGGATAAAGCAATGACTATAAAAGGCGGGCAAAAAGATATAGTAGGTTTAAAGACTGCTAATGGAATTAACAATCCTTTACCTATTATTAAAAAAGAGTCAGTTTTGCTTTCGGATAAATTGGTTGCTAATCCGTTGGCAAACAGCATTTGGGAGTATCCTCCGCTTTCGCTTCTTTCGGAGTTGTCTTCTCAAAAGGCAGAAAGAGGAGATATTAAACGAATCGCAACGGTTATTGAAAAAACTTTACAAAGTTTTGGAATAGAAGCAAGAGTGGCCGAGGTAAATTTAGGACCTGCGATTACTCAATACGCTTTAGAAATTGCCTTGGGTACAAAACTTTCTAAAATTACTTCACTTTCCAACGATTTAGCTTTAGCAACCGAAGCACCAACAGGACAAATAAGAATTGAAGCGCCAATTCCCGGCAGAAGTCTTGTTGGTATAGAAATTCCAAACAGATCTTTGGAAGTTGTGGCGCTTAAGACAATGCTTTCATCGGCCGTAATGCAAAAGAGCCGTTCAAAACTCACGGTTGCATTAGGACTTGATGTTTCGGGAAGTCCTTTGGTTGCCAATATTGGTAAAATGCCGCACGTTTTAGTTGCCGGTACAACGGGTTCCGGAAAATCAGTTTTAATTAATTCTTTTATTTCTTCGCTTCTTTTTAGAGCATCTCCTTCGGAGATAAAACTTATCCTTATTGATCCAAAGCGGGTTGAGTTAACAGTCTACAATGGTATACCTCATCTTTTAACACCGGTTATTGTTGAAGTAGAAAAAATTCTTTCTTCTTTAAAATGGGCAATGGGAGAGATGGATAGAAGGTATAAATTATTTGCCGAAAAAGGTGTGAGAAATGTTGATGCGTACAACGAGCTTTCCGGTTTCCAAGCCCTTCCCTATATTGTTATTTTTGTTGATGAACTTGCCGATTTAATGGCTTTTGCTCCGGTTGAAGTTGAAGATGCAATCGCTCGTTTGGCACAAATGGCAAGAGCTACGGGAATTCATCTTGTTGTTGCAACTCAAAGGCCTTCGGTCGACGTTATTACAGGTCTTATTAAAGCAAATATCCCTTGCAGAATTGCGTTTAATGTTTCGTCAATGATTGACTCTAGAGTTATTATAGATACTCCGGGAGCAGAAAAGCTTTTGGGAAGAGGAGATATGCTGTACATTCCACCTGATCAGGCAAAACCAACCAGAATACAAGGTACTTTTGTTTCGGATAAAGAAGTTAAAAAACTGGTTGATTATCTAAAAGAAAAAACACCGGAGGTTGAGTATACAGAAGAAGTTACGGCGCAGCAAGTGATCTTAAAAAAATCAGGTATTTCATCGGGTGGGGATGGCCATGATCCTTTATTTGAAGAGGCAATACGCGTTGTTTGCCAGCACGATAGAGCGTCTGCATCGCTTTTACAAAGAAGACTTTCTGTTGGATATGCACGAGCTGCCAGAATACTTGATCAGCTGGAAGAACAAGGAATTATAGGGCATGGAGAAGGAAGTAAGCCAAGAGATGTTTTGGTTAAAAATGCCGAAGAGTTTATTAACGGACTGCACGAGACATAGTGACGTATGATACGGGTTGGACAAAAACTTTATGAAGAGCGTGTTAAAAAGGGTTTAACACTGGATGAAGTTTCTAAAGCAACAAAAATTAAGGTAAGTTTTCTTTCCGCAATCGAAAAAGGCGAATATCAGAAACTTCCCTCAAGAGCCTATGCGCATGGGTTTTTAAGAAATTATACGGAATTTCTTGGTCTGCCAAAGAAAGAAACCTTAGCGTTGTTCAGACGTGAATTTGACGAAGATCAGGTTTTTAAAGTATTGCCGGAGGGCTTAGCTAATCCGTCAGATTTTCCCGTAAACAGATTTAAGTCTTGGCAAAATATTTTCTATATTGTTATTATTTCGTTAATTCTTTTGGGTTATATATTGTTTCAATACCGTTTTGCGATCTTAAATCCGCAACTTCAGATATATTCGCCAAAAGAAAAACAGATTGTTGTTTCGCAAGAAGTCGAAATTTCCGGAAAAACAGATCCAAACACAACGATTCTTGTTGATAGTATTACAATTCCCGTTGATCAAAACGGTAATTTTAAAAAAAAGATTGATTTATTTTCCGGAAAAACGGTTATTACAATTAAGGCAATTAATCGCTTTGGCAGACAAACGACAGTTGATCGGCAGGTAGAAGTTAAGTAAACAAAAAAACACTTGACACAAATGACTAATTACGGTAACTTAAATATATGGTCATCGATACTGCCGAAGCAGTTTTACTTTTAGTGCTCGTTGTATTAACCGTGCTGCTCTTAGTGTTAGGAATACAGGTATTTTTTATATTACGGGAGCTTCGCCAAACAGTCTCAAAAGCAAATAAAGTTTTAGACGATACAGGAGTTATAACCGAAAGCGTATCCGGTCCTATTTCGACAATTTCCGCATTAACAACAGGTTTAAAAACCGGCGCTACATTTGCTAGATTTTTGCAAAAAAAGAAGAAAAAAATTCGCCAGTTTGTAGAAAATCAAAATGGAGGAGAAGATGAGTAACAATAACGAAAACAGCAATCAATCAGGAGGGTTTTTAAACGGATTTTTATTAGGAGCATTAATAGGTGGCGGGCTTGTGTACTTTTTAAGTACAAAAACAGGAAAAAAAGTGGTTAAAAAAATTAAGGAAGAAGGATTAGAAGGCGTTTCTGGTCTTGCAGATTTAGTTGAAGAAGTAGAAGAAGCAGTAGAGGAAGATGAGGAGTTTGACCAAGATGAGTCAAAACCTGTTAAACCTGTAAAACCAAATCATCACACAAATGGAGTAAAAAGTAATGGAGCTGTAAGTAGTGTTGCTGCTTCTGCCCAATCTTTTGCAGGAGATATTGGAAAACAAGCCAAAAGATTCTTCAAAGGCACCTCAAAAAAAGTCCATTAGACTAAATTTATAACCCGTATTTTCTAATGTTGGCGTTATGTTCTGCTAGTGTTTTTGCATAATGGTTATGACCTGATTTATCCGAAATGTAATATAAATAATCTGTATCTGCAGGGTTTGCAGTTGAATTTAAAACATCAAAGCCGGGATTTGAAATTGGAGTATGAGGTAAACCAACTTGCGTGTAAGTGTTATAAGCAGAATCAATCTTGAGATCCTGATTAGTTAGTCCTTTTTTCCACCAGCGTTTTTCATCGGTTTGATAACCTAAAGCGTACTGAATAGTCGCATCAACTTGTAGTGGCATGCCAAGATTAATTCTATTTAATAAAACAGAGGCAACTAAGGATCTATCGTTTGAAAACTTGGCTTCGCGTTCGATAATTGATGCTAAAATTATAATTTGTTCTTTTGATAATATATTTTTATTGCTGGGTTGAATTTGGGCAAATTTTTTTTCAAAGTTATCCCTCATCATGCTTACAATAAAATCAACTGTTACGTCTCTTGGTATAAGATAGGTGTCGGGAAATAAGTAGCCTTCATTTCTATTAAGAACAGGTCTCCACGCAGGTTTATAAGTTGGAATTTTATCTTGCAGAATATCTGCAATTTCTTCTGCTCTTTTTCCTTCAGGAATAGTTATCCAAATGTCAAGAGTTCCATGTGTGAGAGCTAGGGCAATTTCTGTAGCCGATTGAGATGGAGAAAGGCGAAAATCTCCTGCCTGGATTTTGTTATCAAGACCCATTTTTTTTACGAGCAGAAAAAAAACAACAGGGTCTTTTATAAGTCCTTGTGCTTTAAGTTGATTTGCTATTTCGCGAACTCCTGACCCTTTTTGTATAACAAAAATCACTTGTTGTTTACTTACTGGATCAACCGGAGAAATTCCGTTTTTCCACCAGATAAAAGCAAGAGAAAAGAATATAACTAAAACAATAAAAATAATTCCTGGTTTTTTCATATTTCAAAACGTTAGAATTGGAAAATTTTCGATTGAATCTTTTGCCTCTTTAAGATTATACATATTTTCACTGTATAAAGTACATATGGTTTCGCCTTTTATTATTTTCTCCTGCAGCTTTTTATTTAGGAAAATACCTGCTTGTTTTTGTTTAGGAGCTCCTAGGATTTTTGCAAGAATAGTAATATTTTGACTATTTATTTTTTCTACAACACCATTTTTATTAGCGATTACTTTATGTGAGAATTTTTTTGGTATTAAATCATCGCTAGTTATATTCGGATTTCCTTCTTGAGCTTTTATAATTTCCTGCATTTTTTTAAATGCGGCACCCGTCTGCAAAATATCCGTAGCCCAGCCAATACCATTTTTATACTTTTTTATTATTTCTTCTTGAAGATTTTTTGGGCTATCTGAAAGACAAAGATCTAAAAGATTTCCAGCAAGGTTTAGAGCTCTTACCTCTAAGTCTACTGATCTATCTTTTTTCTGCTCAAGTACCTGCAATGCTTCGCGGGTTTCCAAAAACGGCCCAATACCGCGTCCGGCCGGCTCATCTGTTCTGTGGATTAAAACTCTAATTTTAATATTAAATTGTTTAGCTAAATATTCAAATTTATTTTTTAAAACTTCTGCATCTTTAAGGCGGTGTACTTTAACAGTTGTGCCGTAAGGTAAGTCAATAACCAGATGATTTGATCCAAAGGCAACCTTTTTGGCCATTATAGAAACAAGAATTTTGTCGTAACTTTCAAAAAGAAGAGGTTCTTCAATTTTTATCATAACATCGTCCGCGGGCGCAATATTAAAACTTCCTCCCCAGATAATACACCCGTTTGTTTTTTTTACTATTTTATAAATTTCTTCTTTTGTAAATTCCACTTTGGCTAATACTTCCATATCATCAGCTGTGCCGCTAGGTGTTGTGATTGCTCTAGAAGAACTTTTGGGAATGGTAAATCCGGCTTGTGCAATAATAGGAACAACAATAAGCGTTGTCCGTGTACCCGGAACTCCGCCAATAGAGTGCTTGTCTGCAACTATGCCGGTAAAATGCAGTTTTTCTCCTGTTTCCACCATGGCTTTTGTAAGAAAATAAATTTCTTGATTTGTAAAGCCTTTTGCATAACTGGAAGCAGCAAAATAAGTAGTTAAGACATCTCCGAGTTTTTGTTTTGATATCTGGTCCATTACTGCATAAATTTCTTTATACGTCAGTTTTTTTCCGACTAATTTTTTTCTGATGGCATCTAAAGCTTTTTGATTTGCTGCGTCTTCCATAATTATTTATATTTTTTCAAGTCTTGCTTTTATAATAAGCCTTTTCCAAGTGGTACCAGGCGGCGTACAGGTAACTAAAGTTAGATAGCTATCGTCATAACTTTGGGAAAAAATAGATGTGTCGGTTGGGTCAACGATAATTATATTAAAAATTTTGTATTTGTACAAAACACCGGAAACATCTGCAAAAACTTCATCATTCGCTTGTAATTTGTAAGCGGTTGCAAAAATTGCCTTATAATTATTTGGGTCAAAAAGTTGCGGTAAAGTTGAATGGCCGAAAATTACAGCGTTTCCGTTATCCGGAGGAATAGAAGTACCCAAATAATTTACTAAATGACTATTTAAGTCATAATCAGTTGTTGAAACTGTGGCATTTTTAATACCAAGTTTTGGTATAGAAAGAACATATGAAGGTAATTTTGATTCGTTTTTTTCTGCTTTAAAAGTTGGAAACCAATTTTGCGCATTGCTATAGTCAACGCCTTTTACTGTATTTTTAGCTTCTAAAACAAGACTTTCAATTGTATTTTTAGTAATTATATTAGTTTTAGGAATAGGAGCGGCAAGTTTTTGTGAGGCAGGAGCAAAGTATAACTGCCAGGAAATAAGAGGAAAAAATACATAAGCAACTACAATTAATCCAGTTAAAAAAATTAAGACACCAAAAAACCTTAGTAGCAATTTAAAATTCTTTTGCTTGGTTTTTTTATAATATCTAACCATTTGTTTTGACAGAAAAAATTATATTTTTGGGTACTCGGGGAAGAATTTTTGGAAGAAATGGTAAGGACGGAGAAAGCGAAATGTCTATGCTTGATATTTGCGGGAGTTTTAAAAGAACACTTTTGGCATCTTCAAAAGATTTACCGCTAATTTTTTCTGTTAAATTTTTATCATCTACTTTTGGCACAAGAAAAGCTTTTATATCCAGTTTTGCTTCTACGCCTTTTTCATTTTTGTTTTGGATTTTTTGCAAATCAAATTTAAAATCATTTTGTAAAAAAGTCATATCCTGCTCTTTAGATTTGAGGATATTTTTTGCTAGAGCTTCAAGATCGCTTTTTGAGTAAGAAATTCCCTGAAATGCAACGCTACCTTTTAGCGTTACTGTTTCTGCCTGGTCTCCTGCGTTTTTATCAAAATCTTTTTTATCTAAAGAAATATTAATAATATCTGGGATAAGTTCGTTACCTGAAGATATCTTTTTATTAAAATCTTCTTTTGCTTTGTCTTGTAAATTCCTAGGTAGTTCTTCTGTTAGTTTATCCAGATCGGTTTTTGCAACAATATTTATTTCTTTTTTGTTTCCACCGGAAAGCGCAGCATCGTTTTTAGCAACTACTGTGTTAGCTGATTTTTGGTCAACAGTAAATTTGGTTCCGGAGGGAAGATTATATTCTTTTCCTATATCTTTTGCGGTTATAGAAATCTTTGTGGTGCTTGGCACAATGCCGCTAATGGGATCTCCGGAAGCAGAAGAAATATTTACAGAATTGTCGGTAAGAAATTGTAGTCCGTTAGGAGCTTTAACTACAGTATCTTTGGAAAAAGTTTGCCCGCCAGCCGGATCGATATTGTAAATTGTTATAGAGCCTTTTGCTTTGTCTCCAACTTCTTTTTTACCTGTTGTTGGTATACTTATTTGTCCTTCTTCGTCTACTTCAATAGTATCTGTTTTAATTATGTTTTTTGAAAAGTCAGTTGGGGTATCGGCAGAAAATAATATATCTTGATTTTGCTCAATAGTTTTTGGATTAAAAGTTAGAGTTATTGTTGATTTGAGTTTAAAAATATATAAAATAACAACAATAATAAATAAAGCAACAATTAAGGGAGGAATAAAAATAATTTTTCCTTTTCCGAAAATGAAAGGAATTTTCTTAACACTTATAAAAGGCAAGATTTTGCCCAAATTAATTTTTGAAAAACCTGCAAAAATTTTTTTTGCCAAAGATAAAAGTATTTTTACACTTTGACTAAAGACAGATAAAGGCATTATCTTGGAAGAGGTTTTATTTTTTTGTCGATCATCTCTTTTAGCAACAATTTCTTCCTCAATAACTTTGTCTTCTTCATCTTCGGAATTTTCTTTGGTATCTAGCTTATCATGCATGGATAAGGAGATATCCTTCTCTCTTAAGAAGCCAAAATCTTCCTCCAGTTCTTCCATTTCTTCTTTAATAATTTTATTTTCTTGTTCTTTTTCTTCCATCTTTGCTTTTTTTGAAATTGGTTTTTGCTTTATTTCTAATTCTTGTTCGTCTTGAAATTCTCTCAGTAATTCAAATCCCATTTGAGTCGCCGCGCCAAAAAGTACTGCTTTTGCGTCAAAACTTTTAGAAAGTGCCGTAATTTGAGGGACGTGCAAAAAGGGAAGACTTTTGCTCCAGGTATGCCCAATAAAATCCTGAGAAAGCTGTTCTACTTTTTCTCCATCAAAAATAACAATTCTTGAAGGAAGAACTTCGTAGTTTGTAAAATGATGTAGAATCCGATCGGTTGTTTTAGGAATACTATCTTCCAATTTTGTTCTTTTTGTTTCCAAAAGCCTTCCCGCGCGAAGTAAGGAAACACCAAGACTTTTATGGGCAACCTCGATAAGAATAGCCGAAACAGGTGCGCCTTCTTCTTTTTGCATCAAATGAGCAATTGCTTCGTGTATTACTAAAAAGCCTATTGGAGAAAGTTCTAAAGACTCGCTGATTTTTTTAAGTTTTACCAAATAATCTTTTTTTATTTTTGAATCTTCTACCCAATTTTCATTTACGCCAAATATTGTTTTATGTGTTACTGCATTTTCGGGAAGCGAACTTTCTGCCGTAGATATTGCTTCGTCTAAAACTTCTAATAATTCATCCGTTGTTGCGGATTCTAATGAATTAGTAAAATATTTTTCGTGTTCGCCAACAATTCTTATTTTTCCCAGGAGTTCTTCAAAAATAACAGCATTTGCTTTTTCTTCACGAAGAAGCAGCGCTAAAAAATATTCCGGCTTTTCTTTTTTACCAAAAGGAAACGAAAAAGGCAGCTTCATAAGATTATTTAATCAACTAATCAACAAATCATCTAATAAGCCAATCAACAAATATTTATTAGTTGATTAGATGATTTGTTGATTGGATAATTAGTTGATTATTAAATGGTTGCATAGAAATTCAATCATTTACTTTTGCATATATCCTTCTTTGTCCGTGGCCAATGTTTTCCTGCTTTATTATCTTAAACCTTTTTAGCCGCTGTGTAAAATCAACGTGCGGTCCGCCGCAAAATTCGGCCGAATACGGCCGTCTTGAGGACATTCGGCTGAGATCAGTCGAAGCCCTTGCCGAAGGACCTCCTCCTATAAAATAAACTTTTACTTTGTCGCCATACTTTTCATCAAATAGTCCTATTGCGCCAATTTTTTTTGCTTCTTCAAGCGGTAACATTTCAAAATGGACAGGAAGATTCTCGCGAATTTTTTCATTAACAATTTTCTCAACTTCCTTTATTTGTTCATCGGTCAATTTTTGATCATAGTTAAAATCAAACCTTACCCTTTCGGTTGTAATATTTGAGCCGGTTTGATGAACTTTATTGCCTAAAACATCTCTTAAAGCTTGGTGTAAAAGGTGCGTTGCGGTGTGTCCCATGATTGTTTTTTCCTGAGTATCGGCAAGTCCTCCTTTAAATTTTTGTTCTGCGCCTTTTCTGGAAAGCGCTTGGTGTTCTTCCATTTTCTTTGCAAATTCCTGTTCGTCAAATTCATAGCCTAAACTTTTTATTTGCGTTGGTGATAGGCCATGGGTTGTGTAGAGAATGAACGCATCATCTGGGGATATTTTTGTAATTGCTTTTAATCCTTCATTCACTTTTACTTTTTCTGAAATATTTATTTCTAAATTTGATTGCTTGATAATATATTTTTTTGCCTGAGTTAAAGTTTGTTTGTAAGTTTTTTCTTCCTGTAAAAGCGTGTATTTTATTTTTTCAAACAAAGAAACAAGGTTGGGATCAGTATCTTTATATTGTTCAACAATGGATTCTAAAACAGGCAAAATATCTTTACCGTTTAATTTGTAAAACCCATCAAGCCCGCGCCTAATTAATCTTCTTAAAATATATCCTTGTTCTTTATTTGAAGGCGAAACACCGTTTGCAGAAACAAAAGTTGCGGCGATAAGATGGTCTGTTACGATACGCATTTCTTGTGCGTAAGACTTATAATCTTTTTCTGTTTGTTTTTCAATTATTTGGATGATTGGAGAAAATAAATTTGTTTGAAACATATCTTGTTGATTTTCAACTGCTGCCAAAAGTCTTTCCAAACCTCCCCCAAAATCAACGTTTTTTTGCGGCAATTCTTTAAAAGATCCGTCAGCTTGTTTTTGGTATTGCATAAACACTGAGTTGCCGATTTCCAGCAATCTTCCATTATGTGAATAAATTTTAAGATCTTTGCCTATTGGTCCTTGTTCCGGATAAAAATCAAAAAACACTTCGCTGTCCGGCCCGCCGGGTTCGCCAGCCGGCATATCTTTTGGTTCGCCACTTCTTGACCACCAATTTTCATCTACTCCGTAATAAAAAATTCTTCCCGATGGATCAACATTTGCATTTTCAAAAAGTTGTTTCCAAATATTAGCTGCTTCTTCG
>JACPAR010000017.1:0-35378 GCA_016180725.1 Candidatus Levyibacteriota bacterium
AAAGTCAACAGGATTGATAAAACTGTCAGCTTAACTGTAAAAAATTATGACGAAGTAGACGTTAGGCTGGAAAAAAGAGTTAGAAAAATTGAAGAACATATTGGTTTAACTTCCTAAAAACAGGAATATTTTCCGCCCTGGAAACATCTTGATAAAAAGCTTCTTGTTTGGACTGCCATATCAATATGTCCGAGGACCGTCCCCAAACTACAAACTATAATAATTCCGTAATAAGAAAAGCTGAACTATTTATTTACAATTCCTTTACATATTCCTCATACTTTATCTCTATAATTTAAGATATAAATCTACATTATGAATGTCTATCAATATTCTGCTTACACTTCTTTCTCTTAATGCTGTTTTAGTAATTCTTGAACGCGTCTCTCCAACCACAAAAATAATTCTTCAGCCTTATTCATTTTTACGCGTTCACGAGGTTTTTCAGATGACGGTTGTAATTATGTTAAGCATAATTATTTCGTTTTTACTTCTTAAAGTAATCTCAAACAATTTTGAAACTCTAAAAAGCAAAAAGGCTGCAATCATTGGCATTCTTTTTACACTTGGAATCTACTTTACCGCCACAGGAAACGGAGCCCATGAGATAGCAAGTTACTTTTTTAATACATTCTGCGACACGAAACATGTAAAAAATGACCCCTGCGGCAGCATGTTTTTTAACGACTATTATTTTGGCAATATTGTCTATTTTGTGGGGCTTTTATTTGGCAATATTTCGCTTATTCTTTTAGAAAGACTGCGGCCGCAAAAAAACGCTTTTACAAAAGACACGCTTATAACTCTTGGCAATGGATTTATTTATGCGTTAACCCTTTTTGCTTACGCGGCGTTTGATCGGGTAATTATTGGTTTTATCTTTGTAGCCGTTGCTGCAATTTCCACCACTTCCCTTTTATTTACTGCAAATGCAAAACCAAGACTTTTACCCTTTACTCTTTACTGCTCGTTTGCTTATACACTTGCAGCCATCGCCACAGCACTTGTTCGGTTTCGATAAAATAAGGAAAAGAGGCTAGAACAAAGTCCCACTGATTTATTTTGATTCGGCATTGTTAATCCTGCGAAGGCACCACTGCGGGAGTGACTTTTTCTTTAGCTACACTTTTCTGAGGTTTTTTTGCCTGCTGAAGTTTTGCAATTCGAAACATTGCAAACATTAAAATTGCCGCTGCCAAATATTGGGTTGGTGAAAGAATTGTTTTATACATAAAAGCATCAATAAAAATTGCCAGTATTGGAAATGTCAGTTCCAAAATTGTTGACACTTTTACTTCTGTTTTTGCCAAACCTTTGTAGTAAATTAAAAGCGCCACCATTCCGGTTGACAAAGCAATAATTACAAATCGCAAAAATTGAGAAAAATCAGGCGAAGCAAATTTTGTTCCCTGACCAAATAAAAAGACTGCAAAAAATGCAAAAATAGTGGTTATAACAAATCTTAAACCGGTTGTTACAACGTGTGAATTTTTAAGCAAAACCATTCTGGAAAATGCGGTTGAACTCCCCCAGGCAAATGCCGCACCCAAAGCATATAAAGCAGCAATTATTGTCCCCTGGCCTGTTTGTAAATTAACATAACCGTTGTTAAAAGTTACAAAATACGCAGCAACAATTGCCAAAGCTGCCCACTTTATGTAACGCCTATCTACTTTTTCTTTTAAAAATATTGCGCCTGCAGAAATGGCAAATATGGGCTGAAGTTTTTGCAGCAAAAACACAACGCTAAAAGAAATAAAATGAACTTCAACCAAAGCCGTTGTAAACCATAATGTTCCCAGTAATCCGCTTAAAAGAGATACTATAGAAATTATAAAGATTTCTCTTTTGGTTACACGCTCTTTAGAAAATCCTTTAATTAGAAAAGGTAATAAAATAATGGCTCCGATAAGATGTTCGTAAAATACAATTATAACCGGCGCAAGCGTATACAAACTTCTTCTGATAATTCCATCCAATGCCCACAAGACAGCTGCAATTACTATAAGTAAGGATGCGGAAAAATGAATATTTTTCATATAGAATGTTGAAATATTTAAACAAGCGTTAATCTGTGACCAAGTTTTTTCTTTTTTGTTATAAGGTAATTACCATTTACATTGTTAGGAGGAATTTCTAAAGATATGCGATCTGCGATTTTAATTCCATACTCTGTAAGAGATTCTTCTTTGTTGGGATTGTTTGTTAAAAGACTAATAGCGCTTATCCCTAAATCTTTTAAAATTTCTGCGGCAATTTTATAACTTCGCGCATCAATTGGCAAGCCTAACTTGCTATTTGCTTCTACCGTATCCAATCCCTGATCTTGCAAAGCATAGGCTTTAATTTTATTTGTAAGACCAACTCCCCTTCCTTCCTGTGGAAGATATAAAATAATACCTGTGCCTTTTTTACTAATTATTTCCATGCTCTTTTTAAGTTGTTCTCCGCAATCACACTTAAGCGAAAAAAGTGTATCTCCGGTAAGACATTGTGAATGGATTCGGGTTAAAACCGGCTCTTTTATGTTTCCCATGGAAAGGACAATATGTTCCTGATTGTCAATTTTTGAAACATAAACATGCAGTTTAAAAACACCAAAACTTGTAGGCAATTTTGCCATAGCTCTTTTATTTATTATTTTTTTATTATTCATATTTTACTTAATGCCTCTATCATGGATAATGCTGTCTCTGCAGCTTCTACTCCCCTATTTTCTTTAACTCTGGTTGCTCTTTCCCACGCATCTTTAAGATCGTACACAGCAAGAACTTCGAAAATAACAGGTATTTCATATTCCCAAGATACATTCATGCATCCTCTTATGCATTCCTCTGATATAAGTTCAAAGTGATATGTTTCCCCTTTGTGGATAGCACCAAAAACAATAATTGCGTCAAACATTTTTTTCTTTGCGAGTTTTTTAACTGCAAGAGGCAATTCAAGCGAGCCGGGAACGCGCGTAGAACTGATATTTTCTTTAGAAACCCCATTTTGCAAAAGCTTATCAACACAATGCTTTTCAAGCGAATCGGTAATACCGGCGTTGTAATTGCTTCCAACAATAGCGACACGAACATTCTCTTTTTTCACTTCCCTGCTCCTTTATAAATTTTTTCTACGTACTTAGCCAAAACATCTACTTCAATATTTATTAAATCTCCCATATTAATAGTATGAAGCATTGTGTTTTCCCATGTAAATGGAATTATTGAAACCGTAAAATAATCAAAAGCAGCATCAACAACAGTAAGAGAGATGCCATTTACCGCAATTGATCCTTTTTCAACAATGTACTGCGTAATCTCCTTTGAAATTTGGATTTTTAGCAATCTGCTATTTTCTACTTTTTCTATCTTTTCTACCCTACCTACTCCGTCTACGTGGCCTTGAACAAGATGCCCGGAAAGAAACGTTGAAAGGGTAGCCGGCAATTCGAGATTAACTAAATTATTTACCTTTAGATTGTCAAGCATCGTTCTTTTTTTCGTTTCCGGCATTATCTCTACCGAAAAACTTTGTTTAGTTGGCATTGCATAAACAGTTAGACACACGCCATTTACAGCAACACTCTCGCCAGTTTTAAGCTTTCTGCAAAATGACTCATCTGCGTAAAATGAAAAAATATTATTTTCTTTTTTATTAAGTTCTCCTAAATTGTTAATAATTCCTGTAAACATAACAATGTACGAATTTCGCAGTTGTCCTTGCGACCCCGAGCGAAGCCGAGGGGGAAGCAATCTGTTTTTTGAGATTGCCGCGTCCTCGCCTAAGGCGAGTCCTCGCAATGACGGAAAATGCGAAATCTGTGCAATAAAAAAACCCCGACTCTTCGGGGTTAACAACACCTGTCCAATACAAACAAATGTTTTTCCTTCTTTCACCCCGCTTAGCGAGGTTAGTACGTTCATGAAACTAAACGTACCATCCAGACTATACTGTCGGCTCTGATTTCTCGCCTCGATTCGAGTCGAAGCGGGTACAGATCATGTCTCAATTTGATTGAGACTCGTGGGCTTGAAACGTGTTCGCTGCAAGCGAATTTACGTTTCTTTTTACCACCGATTAGGGAATTTCACCCTACCCCAAAGGAAACTTTCTATAATATATAACAACTTAAATCTTATGTCAAGCAAAATGACATAGATGAACATAATTAGCCTGACGCTAGATACTAGCGTCTATTTATTAAATTGATAACTGAAGTCTTACAAAAAAACTCCCGACAATAAACCCATACTTAAACCAAGCAGGGCACCTCCTATAACATCGGTTGTCCAATGCTCACCAAGATACACCCTGCTCACAAGCATAAGCAAATCGTATGAAAGTACAATTGAAAAAATAAATAACTTTTGGAATTTGGAAAGTTTTTTTGATTTAAACAAAAAAACTGCAATAATTGCCGAAATAAATACTGCTCTGCCGGCATGGCCGGATGGATAAGAAAATTCCTGGCGAATATGAAACCTTGGAAACTCCATTATCTTTTCTGTACGTAATAAAAATTCCGGAGGAGGTAAATGTTCTACAAATATTTTTCCAAAGATTTCAAAAAGATGAAACGCGCCGTAAAAAAACACAGAAAATATGCCGCCTAATTTCCTTGCTAAAACCAACAAAATCAGTAAAAATATTGTTACCGGCTCAAAACTTCCGATATCGCTTAGAAACGAAAATATCAGATCAAACCGCTGGCTGATATTGTCCTGCAGCCGGACAGTTGTATCAAAATCAAATTGGGTAAAAAGATCTTTGTGAGTAAGGTAGGAGAAAAAAACAAAAGAGGCAAAAATAGAAATACCAAGAAGAAAGAAGCCTAATTTTCGACTCATTAAATTATATTAACATGTTTTAAAAATTCAATCTAGCTATTTATTTTTTACCGAGCACGCCTTTTATCCGTAAATTCTTTTAGACGGTAGTGAAGCTCTTTAAGATCTCTCCCTCCGCGTACTCCGAATTCATATCCCGCACCAACTGCAGTAGTTATTACTAATGCTCCCAAAGTAACTATAAATACCGCGCTTCGCTCTCCGTTAACTACATCTTCCAATAGTTTACGAAGCCAAGGTTTTTCAGCTACTACTTGCTCAACCTCCACCAATTTTTCCCCAAGATTATCTCCTACATGCGTTTCCTCTCTTATTACAAATTCTGGTTGAGCTCCCCCCCGAACAAGATCTAACCTTCTTCTTGTATACTCCGGTCTTAAACCTGCAATAGGAATTATAGTTTGCACTAAACTCATTATCTCGCCGCGAATTCTTTCATTGGCCATACGTGGGGAAGATTATAACAAAATTTTAAACCAACCTCAATTATTTCTTATAATTTCAAGCCTTTGAGGAATTTGCGGAACTCGCCGTTAATATCCGGATGCTCCAACGCAAGCTCAACAACTGTTTTCATATACTCAAGCTTGTTACCGGTATCAAAATACTTTCCTCCCTTTATTTCGGAGGCAAGCACCCGCTTATTGTCTGCCAGCATAAGCTTTAATGCATCATTATAATACAACTCATCCCCTTCTTTGAGATTGGACAATGCCTGGTCAAGATAATCAAAAATATCAGGGGTAAAAATAAATCCCGAAACATTAGCAAGGCTTGATGGCGCTTTTGCCTTACCCGGCTTTTCTATAATAGTATCTACATCTATAAGTCCGTCTGTAATTTGCTTGCCGCCGGCAAAACCATATCTTTCGTAGTCTTCATCTTTTGTTGCCTTTACGCTTCCTAATATCGAACAACCATACTGATTGTATATTGTAATCATTTGCTTAAACCTGGAAGGAGAAGCCAAAATAAAATCATCGCTCCAGGTATAAATAAATGCCTCATCTTCTCCGATAAGATGACGAACGTTCAAAAGCGGAGTACCGTTGCCATAAGGACCCTTTTGCCTTACATAAACAAAATTTGCCATGCCCGAGATATACTCAACCTGTTCAAGAAGAGGCCTCTTTTTTTCTCCTCCCATTCTTAAGTTTTCTATGAGGTCGAGATTAGCGGCATCAAAATGATCTTCAATTGTTCGCTTGTGGTATCCTGTAACAAGAATAATATCTGTAATTCCAGCATCAACCAGTTCTTCTACCACGTATTGGATAACCGGCTTGTCAACAATCGGAAGCATCTCTTTAGGCATTGCTTTTGTCTGAGGAAGAAACCGGGTGCCAAATCCGGCGGCGGGAATAACGGCTTTTCGAATTTTCTTAATCATAGAAATTTTTGACGGTAGACGCTAGATGATAGAATCTAGAATTTGAAGTTTGAAAATAGAAGATAGACTTTCTATCCTCTAACTTCTAACCTCAAGATCTATCTTCAATCGCCTATCCTCTATCGTCCATTTATTGTATCTCCTCTCCCCTTTACATGTCAACTGATATTTGTTAGAATGAAATCGCGGGACAACGCAGAATTCAGCATAGTTTAGCGTTTGAGATCAGCGTAGTTCTGCGTTTATTTTATGACGACGCCATTGACGTTCTTAAAAGAAACACGCGAGGAATTAAAGAAAGTCACTTGGCCAAGTCAAGCCGAAGTTATAAGATTGACAATCGTTATTATACTCGTCAGTCTTATAGTTGGTTTTTTTATAGGCGGTATTGATTTCCTTTTTGCAAAAATAATGGAGATATTGGTAAAATAGTTTAAAGTTCAAAATTAAAAAATATCCTTCGGTAAAACTCAGGATAATATTGAGCGAAGTCGAAGTATTAAAAGTGAAGGTACTTTATTTATAAAATACTTCCTTAATTTTGAACTTTGCATTTTAAACTTTTAATTAATTTACTATGGATGATCAAAAAACACAATTAGAACAAAAAGACGAAAAAGTAGAAAATGCATCTAAAGATGCTAAATGGTATATTGTTCATACCTACTCCGGCCACGAAGATAAGGTTTCCAAATCCCTGAAGCAAAGGGTTCAGGCGCTTGGGTTTGAAAACAAAATATTCGATATTATCGTCCCAACCAGAAACACCATTAAAGTATCTCAAGGCAAAAAAGAATCGGTTAAAGAAAAAATCTTCCCCGGTTACGTTTTGGTAAGAATGATTTTAGACGATGAATCCTGGCTTTTGGTCAGAACCACTCAAGGAGTAACAGCATTTATTGGAGCAGGCAACAAACCGACGCCTATTTCGGAAAAAGAAGTCGAGGCAATTCAAAAGTTTATGAACTTGGAAGAGCCGCTTTACAAAACAACTTTTTCTGTCGGCGAAGCAGTAAAAATTACCGATGGGCCGTTTGCAGACTTTTTAGGAACAATTGAATCAATTGATGAAGCAAGAGGAAAATTAAAAGTACTTGTGTCGATTTTTGGTCGCGAAACACCCGTAGAGCTTGATTTCCTTCAGGTAGCCAAGCTCTAAGATTTCAAATTGTAAATAGAAAATAGTAAATATACATTTAAAATTTTAAATTTAATATGTATTTTTGCAATTTACTATTTAATATTTTAAATAACTAAGATGGCTAAAAAGATTAAAACTATTATTAAACTAAATATCCCGGCAGGTGCGGCAACGCCTGCTCCGCCTGTTGGGCCGGCGCTTGGCCAACACGGGCTCCCTATTATGGAGTTTGTTAAGGCGTTTAACGACAAAACAGCAGAGCAAAAAGGAACAATTTTACCGGCTGTTATTACAGTTTACGAAGACAGAACATTTTCTTTTGTTGTTAAAAAACCGCCAATGGCAGAGCTTATTAAAAAAGCGCTTGGCAAAGAAAAAGGATCTCAAAAACCGAGTAAAGAATCTGCGGGTATATTATCTAAAGATCAGGTTAAAAAAATTGCCGAAACTAAAATGGATGATTTAAATACAACCGATATCGAACAAGCAGCAAAAATTGTTGAAGGAACAGCAAGATCCATGGGAGTGCAGGTTAAATAAAAATTAGGTTGTAGCTTATTAGTTTATAGGTTGTAGTTTGTAGTTCATAGTCATTTTTTCTAAAACCTAAAACCTACAACCTATAAACTAACAATATGGGAAAAATTAGAGTAAAAACATTAGGCGACGAAAGCCTAGAGGCAGAACAAAAAAAAGAGACCCGCCTTGCACGCGAGGCGAGGCAGGCAAAAAAACGACAGGAAGCAAAGAAGATTACAAAAGCGCCTGGCATGAAGGGTGGCGAGCGCGTTGTGGCAGTTGGTCCGAGTGAGGAAGAATTGGCAGCAACCGAAGTACCAGAAGTATCAAAAGAGAAACCAAAAAAAGAAAAAAAGGCAAAGTTTGTAAAAAAACGGGCTCGATCAAAGAGCTATCAAGCTGCCACAACAATAATTGATAAAACAAAAACCTATCCTCTTTCCGAAGCACTAGAAATTCTTCCCAAAATCGGTCTGGCAAAATTTGACGAAACTGTTGAACTCCACATTAATACTATTGAAGCAGGATTAAACGGCGAAGTAACACTTCCGCATGGCAGCGGTAAACAAGTAAAAGTTGCGATTGCCGACGATGCATTAATTGCAGAAATTGAAAAAGGCAAAATTAATTTTGATGTGCTTTTGGCAGAGCCACAAATAATGTCAAAATTGGCAAAAGTGGCAAAAATTTTAGGCCCCAAGGGACTAATGCCAAATCCAAAAAATGGAACAGTTACCCAGAATCCGGAAGAAACGGCTAAAAAGTACGAAGGCGGATTAGTTAGATTTAAAACCGAAACAAAACTTCCCATAATGCACTTTGCCGTTGGCAAGGTTTCTTTTGGCGATAAAAAATTAACCGAAAATATTCAGGCTGTGTTTTCCGCACTGCCAAAAACAAAAATCAAAAACGCCACTCTCAAATCCACAATGAGCCCGGGAATAAAACTCGAGGCCTAATCCCCTGCTCATGTCCACCCTTGGGGTGGATTCCTATTGACACCCGCGGAAAAAAGCGCTTTACTTAAGATATGCCTTCGCGAACTGTTCCATTTGTAAACGGAGAATATTACCATATATTTAATAGAGGCGTTGCAAAAATGCCCATCTTTAACAATGCATTTGATTACAAGCGATTTATAAAAACCATACTCTACTATAAAATAGAAGGACCAAAGCCTAAACTTTCACGATTTTTATCTTCCAACATGGATTTAAGTAAAAAGAGCAAAATTGTTGATATTGTTTGCTATTGTCTTATGCCAAATCACTTCCACTTTCTGTTAAAACAAGTAAAAGATGGTGGCATTACCGAATTTATAAGCAAGTTAAGTAATAGCTATACAAAATACATAAATACAAAAAATAATAGGGTTGGGCCACTCTTGCAAGGTGAATTTAAATCCGTATATGTAGAAGATAATAATCAGCTTCTTCATTTATCTCGATACATCCATCTAAATCCACTCGTTGGTTATATTGTAAAAGATTTAAACCTCTATAAATGGTCTTCTTATTTCGAATACATAAACAAAGATGATACAGCGCTTTTTTCCAAAGATATTATTCTTGATCAATTCAAGTCTCCAAAAGAGTACCAACAGTTTGTACTAAACCAAGAAGATTATGGAAAACAGTTGGAAATTATTAAACATCAACTCTTAGATTTCGAAAGCAATTAATTTTTGATAAATTTGACGATATTTAGAACGAAATCCGCAGGTGCCTGGCTAATCCACCCCAAGGGTGGACAATTTATAATACTAGAAGGATTGTGCCGGCGAGCATGACAGAAGCGCCAAGGAGACGCTCTTTAATGTGTTTTTCTCCAAAAAACATCGCGCCCAAAAAAATAGTAAAAATTGTAGAAAGTTTAAAAACTGCTGTTACGTAGCCAACATTTGCCAAAGAATATGCAGTGTAACCGGCTGCATAAGACAAAACTGTTATTGGCGCCGGCAAAATAAACCACAAAAGGTGCCTTTTAAATTGAAAAAAAGCTTTTTTTGTTTTAAAAAGCAGTAAAGGAAAGAAAAAAATTGTTAGTAAAACAAGTTCCCCAAAAGCTACCATTAAAGGTTGCTGCGGTTTTGTATGAAAAATTGCAGTTTTTTCGAAAATCGGCGTAATACCAACTAGACTTTGGGCTAAAAGCATTAGTAAAACTCCCCTGTTTGAAAACAAACTTTTAAAAGGCTTTGCAAATCCACCTTTTATATCGGCAATATTAAGAAGATACGCGCCCAAAACAATTGCCAATACGCCTAATAATTTAACCACGCTGACGTTTTCCGAAAGCAATAAAAACCCAAAAATCATAGCTACAATAGGCGTAAAAGACGCCATCGGAGCTGTTAAAGAAATTGGCGCAAGCTTAATTGCGCTTATATACGAAAGATTTACAAAAATTCCAAGACCTGCGGCTATTAAAACAGCAAGCAAAAATGAACTGTCTATTTGCGGAAATCCTTGAAAAAATATAAATGCACCAACAAGAATTGCCGAAATAAGATTTCCAAAACTAATATAGACCAAAACATCTGTGTCTTTTAGCACTTTTTTTGCAATAAAAATCCCGCCAGACGAACAAAGAGCAAAAAATAACGCAAGCCAAAACCACATGGATATATGATAACATGAATATAGACAAGTTGAAGGAATTGGTGGCGGAAGGTATAATAAATTAAGTTTAAAGTTCAAAGTTAAAAATTATCCTTCGACAAAACTCAGGATAATACTGAGCGAAGTCGAAGTATTAAAAGTGAAGGTACTTTATTTATAAAATATTTCCTTAACTTTGCACTTTAAATTTTGAACTGAATATCATATCTATGTTTACCCATTTGCAAATTCGAAATTCAAAAGACGACGAAACACCGATTGCGGCGGCAACTCAAATTTTTGCCTCATGCCTGTCTCATTCGCACGTTCCTTTGTGGAAAAGATTATGGGTTAAACCGCATGTTTATGCCTTTGAAATTTACCTTATTAACCAAACCGTTTATTTTTATGTTACAACAGACAAGGATCAGGAAACTTTTGTCGCATCTGTTATTGCTGCAGCGTTTCCAACATCTTCCATTCAAAAAACAGCCGATCCAATGGAGGAAGTTTTTAAAAGCCCGCGCATTGCTGCCGGCCAGCTGCTTCTTGACAATGATTTTTATTATCCAACAAAAACTTATGCGGATTTTGAAGACATTGATACCTTAGCAGCTTTAGTTGGATACTTAGGCAAACAGCAGCCGGATATTAATATGGTAGTGCAAATTCTGGTTACAACCGCCTCTTTTGACTGGCAGGCAAGAGCTGTAAAAAAAGCCGGCCGCATGATTGTTGCAGCGGAAACCAAAGGAGCACCTAACCCGCAAACCGGAACTGCTGCTGCATCGGAACGCTACGCAAGAGACCCTCAACAACTTCTTATTATGCAAAAAGCATCTTTTCAGGGAGGAAAAGCCTTAATTAGACTTCTTGCCGGTACACAAGGCCAGGACCCCAAACCATATTTAAAAAACCTTGCCGGCACGTTTGGTATTTTTTCTCACGGTGATGGAAATGAATTTGAATATAAACGCTCTATTATTCAGCCGCAACGACTTATAAAAAGAATTAAAAACCGCACAACCTACTTTTTTGAAAAGCGCCACCAGATTTTAAACGCACAAGAACTTGCCACTATTTGGCATCCGCCGGGCTTTTTGATGGCCGGGGTTAAAAACATTGCCTGGGGCAAAACTCTTTCCGGTGAACCGCCGGAAAACCTTCCCACCGCATTAACGGCAACTGATGAGCAAAAAAAAGATATTAATTTTTTTGCAACAACAAATTTTAAAAATCAGGAAACAATTTTTGGCATTAAGTCAGCAGACAGGCGCAAACACGTTTATATTATCGGAAAAACCGGTGCCGGAAAATCAACATTGATAGCCAACATGGCAATAGATGACATTAGAAAAGACAGGGGCATTGGCATTATAGATCCTCATGGCGATTTGTCCGAAACAATTCTTGATTATATTCCAAAAAGGCGACTTAACGATGTTGTTTATCTTGAACCGTTTGACCAAGAAAGAGTATTTTCTTTGAACGTTTTGGAAGTTAAAAATAAACAGCATAAAGACCTGGTTGCAAGCGGAATCGTTTCGATTTTTTATAAAATTTACGGCGATTCATGGGGACCAAGACTTGAATACATTTTGCGAAATGTGATTTTTACCTTACTAGATACACCGGATGCTACTTTGGTTGATGTTTTGCGCGTTTTGGCAGATGCCGGCTACAGAAAAAGGGTTGTAGAAGGCTTAACCGATCCCGTTATAAAAGACTTCTGGGAAAAAGAATTTGCCAGAATGCCGGACAGTCTTAAAGCCGAAGCAATCTCTCCGATTCAAAATAAAGTCGGGCAGTTTGTTTCTTCGAAAATGGTTAGAAATATTATTGGCAGCCCTAAGTCTACAATTAATTTGGAACAGATTATGAATGAGGGAAAAATTTTAATTTTGAATTTATCCCAAGGGAAACTAGGCGAAGATAACGCGGCGCTTTTGGGTGCGATGATTATTACTCAAATTCAACTCGCTGCCATGAACCGAAGTTTTATGAAAGAAGAAGATCGCCGGGATTTTTTTATGTATGTCGACGAGTTTCAAAACTTTGCCACTTCTTCTTTTATTAAGATTTTGTCCGAAGCAAGAAAGTATAGACTGAGCTTAACCCTTGCCAATCAATATATGGGGCAATTGGAAGAAGAAGTCCAGCACGCCATTTTTGGCAATGTCGGCACGCTGATTTCTTTTGTAGTTGGAGGAACAGACGCCTACCCGTTATCAAAAGAGTTTGCAGAATTGTACACAGAAAGTGATCTTGTTTCGCTAGGAAAATTTGAAATAGTTATGAAGCTTTCTATCGACAACATGACCTCTGCGCCTTTCCCGGCAATGACTTTACCGCTTCCTTCACTTAAAAACGAAAACCGCGAAACTATTATTAGATTGGCAAAAGAGCGCTACGGCCGAGCTGTATAGTACTTATAATTCTTATAATAGTTATAATTGTTATATTCGAACACTTTTAGTGTTCGAATTATATTTAGAGAAAAGGGGCTGGGGAAAACGCGAGTCGGCGTTAGGTTGAGCAAGCAAATAGGTTTTGTACCACACTATAAGTCTCATATCAAATTTTGCATCTTTTAAATGCTTCTGTTACAATCAGCCCATAGTGACAGCATTTTCTGCTGTCTTATATCTTGGACTTTCTTTGATTCACTCAATAAACTTTAATTGCTTAAGTTTACCCTGAGCGAACGAAGTCCTGAGAGAAATCGAAGGGTCGAAGACCCTGAGATGAACCGAAGGGCGAAGAGAGTCGAAGGGCACATTAAAAATTTGCTGTGAACACTTATTACAAACCTTCCTTTTTGGTGACTGCGGCCTTAAGGATAGTTCAGAGTTTAAAGTGCAAAGTTTAAAGTTAAAGAATATTTATATAAAATAAAGTACCTTCACTTTGAATTTTTAATCCGATTAAATCGGCTTTTAACTTTTAACTATCTTTTAGGCTGCAGTTACCGCTTAGAAAGGAGGCATTATTAGCGGAATTTCGTGGTCAAAGACTGCGAACTGCAAGCACCAACATCTCGCACCGGAGTCACCATGAATTCTTATCTACGACGCAATGCGAGCACTCGATGGCAACTGGTCAGTCTACTTGAAATGGTGATCGTGCCTACCGTATGGGCAATCCTCCACATCACCTTCGTGGAGCGATGGTCGGCAGGACTGAGCATGATCACCGTGCTGATCGCCACGCTGATCGCAATCTGCTTCAGCATCGGCGTCGACGACTATGATTACTTCTACGATAGATATACCCTTGGCGGGCAAATCTTCACGATAGCTCTCGTGCTCGTTCTGGGTATGATCGCCGGGTGGCTACTAAGTAACGCCGGTATCTGGCGACTCGTCGGTGCCTTCCTGGTGGGTCTTGAGAACGGGCTAGTGACGTCGTACTTCGCGGAGAAAAAACCGCGTGCACTACGGCGCTGGATCGGCTACCTAGCCTTTATTCCCATTATCTTTCTGGGAATAGTGGGAATAATTGAGATCCTTAGCTGGGCAGCCAGCACGGCCCGGACCATCATTGGCTGATCGTTATTCGCCCGGCTCGCCTTTGGCGAGGACCGTTCACTCAAGGAGTTGGCATGAGCGATCCGTTTTTCCCGGTTCTCTACCTTCTCGCCTGTGCCATCCTTATCGCCAGGGGCGATAAGCTGGCAGGCTGGATCCTTCGCAAGTTCAAGTTCACCAGACCACTCTGAGAGGGACGCATGGAACCTTCCCTCGCGACACAAACTGTCTACGTCATGATCGCCGGAGCGTGTATAATCCTGGCCGTGCTGATCCTGATGGCAATTCTGATCGCCGTCAGGAAAATCAAGCCCCGACCGTTCTTTCCGAAGGAGAAACCATGATGATCGACCCTACCCTCCTGCCGCTACTCGCCCTAAGCGCAGCAATCCTGCTTGCAGTTCTAGCAGGGTGGCTGCTGAACAAGCTCCGGGGGCGCAGATGACCATTGTTCACCCGTGGATACTGTGGTGGACTCTGCCACTTCTCGTTTTAGCCGGCGCGTGCTGGCTCTGCGGGATGTTGATCGAGGCCAACACACCAGAAGAAAGCTCGAACCACAAGCTCTCGCTGTTCGATCGATGGGCCATCGTGCTGGTCGTGGCAAGCCTCTTGCCCATCGCTATCTACATGTGACCCTCGCTTCGCGGGGCAAACCTTACCGGCCCTGCCGGACGCAAAAGGTTCTGCTTTGCAGAAACGAGGACATCGAGTGTTCACAGCCCCGGTGTGGTGGCGCCAAGGACGGCAAGTCTTTCCGCTTCCGCGGAACTTGCTGTTACAGCGCCACTACACCCCAACCCAATTTGAAACCAACATCACAATACAAACTAACTCCACATTAACCACTAAACCAAAAACAATCCATAAACATAATCTCGGCAATATAATTTCTGCGTCTATCTGGCTAATCTGATCAGCCTTATCTGATTCTTCCTCTTGACTCCACTGGTACAATAGTTTAAACTAATAGACTATATGACGAAAGTTTCTAAAAGGATACTAAACAAAACACTCGAAAACTACATCTTTGAACTATTTATACAAACCATCGCCAATTTAAAAGACAAAAATGAAATTCAAAATTTTATAAAAGACCTCCTCTCTCCACCAGAGCAGATTATGCTGGTAAAACGCCTTGCAATTGCTATTCTTCTTCAAAAAGGCTACACCTACACCCAAATAGATAATACGCTAAAAGTTTCCCGCACTACTATTATGAATGTTTCTTACTGGTTAAAACATGGCAATAGCGGATATAATAAAGCAGTTGAAAAAGTAATGCAGAATGTACGTAAAGAAGAATTTTTTGATGCAATAGAAGAAATATTACTGCAACTTACACCACCGAAACGGCTTGATAGTTACGCTTACGAGCAAAAACAAAAAGCTGGCAAAGCACTTTTTAAACGAAAAGCAAAAAGGGCGCTTCTCTAATATAAAAACCATTACAAAAATATAGCGGTACAATAGTTTAAACTATTGTACTAATAACACTTACTTCTGTAAGGTTTTGATTATGTTAAATTTTATTCATTTCTTTATTCAAATAGCACTTCTTTAAAAAGGAAACAAAAAGGCAAGCTTGCTTTTCTTGCTTTTTTAACTCTATAATCCCCTTAGTAATTCTAATTACAGATTATTTGCATATCTGTAATTTTTCACTTATTTTTCTTCGACCTCTAGAGTAGACCTTATATTGCTTGGGTTTACCCTGAGCGAAGTTCTGCTCTGCAGAACGAGTCGAAGGGCTCTTTAATAATTTGGTCGGGATTTATTTTGATTATTTTGAATTTGGCCACATTCTTGCAGAGGAAGAATCTAATTTTTAATTCGTTTCCTACTCCGTAAGAACGTGGTCAAATTCTGCACAAAGGAGAAGACAGTGGAGCCCATCAGGGATGTTCTGAGGAAATACCTTCTTCCGGCTGCGTTGCTGGCAACGCTCACCCTTTGGCTATCGGTTTCCTTCATGGAAACCACGCCTTTGGTAAAAGTGAGCTCTGCTCTTGGCAACACGGCAATGGTACTGGTCACAGGCGCCCTGGCGTGGCTTGCCAGATACCCTGACGGAGGTGATGCATGGAAACCATAGGGCAAATCCTCTACTATGTCGGGCTGGTCAGCGCCATCGGCGTTGTTGCCTCGGTAGCAAGGGAAACTAAACTACTGAGGAAACTGTTCACACGACCTGCCAACCGGCTGCGTTCGCCGATAAGCTAATATGTCCTATCGATCGGCATGTGACCCTCGCCCCTAAAAAGGCAGCGGTCGTTCTATCCTTGGAGGGCACCATGGAATACGCTATCGCTTTTGCGATAAGTATGGCGTTCCCGTACATCGCCGCCGTAAGACGGTTTGGGCTGTTGGGATTTATCGCTGCAACGCTGGCAAGCGCGGCGATATGGTGGTTTGTAAAACCGCCACTGCTCACGGTAGTCGCGTTTCTGGTCGCCGTAGTAATAGGCGGCACGGTACCAATCCCCAAGGGCAAACTGGCAGCGATGATCATACCCTTCGCGTGGGGGGTGGCGATCATCCAGCTATCACCACTGATTAGTATGGCGCTGTTCGGGGTCGCTTGCCTAACGGCACAGGCAGACTTCGATGATAAGCCGTCGTCGAACGTGGGTTGACCCTAGCCCACAAGGCAGCGGTCGTTCGGAAGGAGAACGTGATGGACACCACTATAATCAACGCGGCCATCGCTGCAAGCGCAGTTATCGTCGGCGCCTGCGGCGGCCTGCTCATCATGTCGATCTTCGGACCTCGGATAATCCAAGAAACTGTCTTCCGCGGTGCACTCTGGGGTATCCTGATAAGCGGGATGGGCTCCCTAGTCATGTTTCTCGTCTTCAGGGTATCCTTCGGCCATGAGGTAGCAGGATTCTTGGCTTTCGTGCTGGCAACAACATGTCTGGCCATGTTGATATCAATGATAATCGCCTGGCGGCGTGCTCACCAGCCCAATCCCGGCCAAGAAATTGGCCATTCAGGCTAACCCCTGGGATGGCCGCGGTGTGGTGGTGCTCGACAATCGTCGATCTGCTCAACTCCGAGCACCACCACCCGTCCCATCTTAATAATTAAATACTTAAGCAATATTACTACCTGCACCACATGTCTTACATTTAACCTGCTATAACAATCTAATCTTAAAAACAAAATTTGTTTTTTTTCGTAAACTCATCTATAATCCGTAGCATGACAGTAGAAGCAAGATTATTACCACAAGAAGCCGCAATTAGCACAAACGGGCGGGTAATAAGACCCAAGCCCAATGGTCCTACAGACCCTACTGAAATTTATTATGAAGAGATAGGCCAAATAGAACTATTGTCTAAAGCAGAAGAAGTGTATTTAGCAGAAAAAATGCAAATGGGAAGAGCTGCTTTGGAAATTGTAAATCGTGCCTCTCCAATAAATATTAAACCACCTTTTATTGCATGCCGTCTAACTCGGCCTACTTCACAAAAGTTTTTACAGGAAACTGGTCTGTCTTTCTGTTTAGCGCCTGTTATTAGAGCAAATTCTAAAACAAAAGAAGAAATTGTATGGGGCTACCAAGTTATATCTCTCATTCCTCAATACAAAAGAGACGATCCGGCATTACATGAGATTATAAAACGTGGCAAAGAGGCAGAACAAAAGTTTATCGAAGCTAATCTTCGTCTTGTAGTTCATGTAGCTAAAAAAAATTACATAGGACGTGGCCTAGACCTGCCTGATTTAACTCAGGAGGGAAATCAAGGACTGATGAAGGCAGTTGGAAACTTTGAGTGGTGGAGAGGAGTTAAATTTTCTTCTCATGCAACGTGGTGGATTAAACAAGCTATTGGAAGAGCAATCGATAACCAATCAAGGATTGTTAGGCTTCCTGTACACGTAATTGCATCTATGAAGGATGTTTTAAGAGCAGTCGAAGAACTTACCCAAGAATTAGAACGTGATCCAACAAATGAAGAACTAGCTGCTAAGCTTGATATTTCACTTAAAAAAGCCGAAGACATCAGAAGACAACTAAGAAACGAGAGAGTTCTTAGTCTTAACGCGCCTGTTGAAGACGAGGAGGGTGCAACAAATACAACATTGGCAGATTTACTCAAAGATTCAAACGCAGAAGATCCGGCTGGAGCTGCAATTAAACAACTCTTGCATAAAGCCGTTGGGGATGTACTAGACAGCCTTACTCCTCGTGAAAGAATGATTCTTGAGCTTCGATTCGGATTGAATGACGGAAGACAAAGAACACTTGAGGAAGTTGGATGTGAATTTGGATTAACTCGGGAAAGAGTTAGGCAAATCGAGGCAAAAGCGCTAACAAAACTTCGACAGCCGGTACGAGCCAGAGAACTTGCGTCCTACCTTGAATAACCTATAGCATAAACAATGTAGAACTTATCCACATTTTTCTGTTGACAAGATATAAGACCTATATTATTTACTCCTTGACATCAATTAATTAATGCTCTACAGTAAGGCTATGTTAGAGAGACCTTTATTGCCGGGATCTCCTATAACGCCTACGCCAAAGTCGGAGGAATTTTTGCCGGCGCAGCAACACCATATTCCCCAGTTTGGAGTAATCACAAATCCTGCTACGGATGCAGAAACCTTGTCCCATTGGCTTACCGATAGTATTCCCTGGAGTACTTGGAACCAGTTTTCCGAAGAAGTAAAAAATAATCCTAATGTTTACACAGTTGGAGAACTGGCTCACGACCTTGCCCAAATTTGCAGCGCAAGAGCTATTGGTAAAAATGCTCAGGCTGCTGATTTTGAAAGAGCCAGAGAAATTAGTCAATACACCGCAATGATTGGCTTACTTATGCAATCACAGCAATCTAAAGCCGGAGCGCCGCTTGAGCTTTCTGCCGGCGACACGCAAAATCTTGCAGATTTTTTTACGGCTGCAGAAGCAAGAATTCCCGATCTAAGAAATGTTTTAAAAACCGGCAGCTATGCGATTGCATACAATATAAATACCGAACTTGCTCTTTTTCTTGACGGCGACGAGGCCGGATTAACAAAAGGCCATCGAAAAGATTTGGAAGGTGCTCCGGGCGGCCAGGAAGTTTTAGATGCAATAGATAAATTACAGGAAACAATCAAAAAAGAAACTGCAGCAGCTCCTAAAACGCCGAACAACAAACAAGATGGTGATTTTCAAACGGCATTAACACAAGCAACTGCAATTATACAAGAGCACGCTAACCGCCCAAATGAAAAAAGATTAACAGCCGATTCTGCGGATGTATTCGTTAGAAGCTTACCTCTAAATCCTTCATAACAAAAAGATTCACAAAATAACCCTTGACTTAGGATTCATTACTTTGATAAAATACTTTTTGTCAAAGACAGTAAGCGTTACAATAAGTCTTACCGAGATAAATCATGTCACAAATTTTGTGGCGTTTGCACTCTCGGAAGAGAGTGTTTTTTTATGTTCCTTAGCTTTAGCGTAGAAGGGTAATACATTTATGAACAAAGTAATAAAGAGTCTAGAAAAAAAGAAAACAGTTGTCGCAGAAATTAGCGGCAAAGTAAACCGTGCCAAGGCAATGGTTTTTACCAACTACCAGGGCATGACTCACAAGCAAATCGAAGGTTTAAAAAAAGCACTTCGCGGCGTTGATGCCGAACTGACCGTTACCAAAAACACACTTCTTAAAAGAGCAATTGAAGGAAAAATAGAAGACAAGGAGTTTTTAAATTCTGCTCTGCAGAATCCAACAGCAACCATTTTTGCTTATTCAAATCCTATTTCGCCAATAAAAGAGCTTGCCAAAATAATTAAAGCTCTTAAGCTTCCTGCCTCGCCTGCCGGCGGGCAAGGCGGGCCATCAATTAAATTTGGAATTATCGAAGGACGCGTGGTTGGAGAATCCGATGTTACGCGCCTGGCAACTCTTCCCTCCCGCGATGTATTAATTGCCCAGGTTGTCGGCGGACTCAAATCGCCAATTTATGGATTACATCGGGCGTTATCGTGGAATCTACAGAAACTAGTAATAACACTAAACGCTATTCAGAAAACAAAAGCAAGTTAAAAGTTCAAAATTAAAAATTATCCTTCGGTAAAACTCAGGATAATACTGAGCGAAGTCGAAGTATTAAAAGTGAAGGTACTTTATTATATATAATAATGATTCCTTGACTTTGCACTTTGAACTTTGAATTTTTAACTTAACCGACCGAAGGGAGGTGTAATTATGGCAAAATTAAGTAAAGATGATTTAATAAAGGCAGTCGAAGAAATGTCTGTTTTGGAACTTGCTGATTTGGTAAAAGCTTTGGAAGAAAAATTCGGCGTTTCGGCAGCTATGATGGCTGCTCCCGCAGCAGCAAATGGAAGTGCAGCCGCGTCAGACGCGGAACCAAAAGAAGAACAAACAGTTTTTAACGTTGTTATTGCAAGTTCTGGTGCAAATAAAATTGCGGTAATTAAAGCTTTGCGTGAATTAGTTCCAACGCTGGGACTTAAAGAAGCAAAAGATTTAGTTGACGCAGCGCCAAAAGAAGTAATAACAGCTGTTAACAAAAAAACAGCGGAGGAAGCTAAGACTAAACTATCAACCGCTGGGGCTACAGTGGAACTTAAATAACATACATAATACAAAATACTTAATACTCTTTTGGGGCTTGACAAATACTGTACCAGTTTGTTACGCTAAGAGAGATTTAAATGTTATAACTATTATAAAGATTATAATCGTTATAGTTCCTAGGCTATGAACAATCAAAACATATCAATTAGTAACCTTCCGGATCTTTTAACTGTCCGCGAAGTTGCCCAAGTATTAAGAGTTTCTCCGTTAACAATCAAACGCTGGGGTAAAAGAGGAAAACTCCCCGCCATTAGAATTAACTCCCGAGGAGACCGCCGCTACAAAAAAGAGGCAGTTTTGTGGCTCTTGGGAATACAACAGAAAGTCGAATAAGCTTATGGGTGAAGAACAACAACTTCCATTTGCCCACACACCACAAGAAATTGCAAGAACCCTCATTGATGAATACCCAGCATTTTTTGTTCATACAAGCCCAGAAGAAACAGCACATTATCTACAAATCTACACAGTAGAAGGTAAAGTACCTGTTAGTGGATTTTATCTGATACTGCTCATAGAAGCAAAGTCTAATAGTCCGTACACACTAGATATTATTATTCCCATGATCGCAAATGGACATTTTCCGATATCAGAAACCGAAGAAGCTCAAGTAAGAGGCGCGCTCTTTGATAAAGCCGAGCTTTACATAGCTAACTACAAAAAACAACAGGCACGTCGTGAACTTGAACTTCCTACTAGACATGGTTGGCTAGACATGGTTGGGGAACCAAATCTTGCGCCTCAAAAAATTGCCGCATTGGAAAAATTCCAAAAGAGTTTACTCAAAAGAGCAACGCCCACTCCAAAAGAGATGAGAAAATAGTCAAAAAATAATTTCTAACGCTTTACATTTCAAATCCGCTGGTTCCTCCGATAACTAACCCCTCCTAAAAATCAAAAAGCAATAAGATTGTATCCTTTATGTCTTTACAATTATAGAAAACTTCTATACTATAAAATTGCACCCGTATGAACAATAATCAAAACGAGCAACCCGTAAAGATAAAAACTGCCTCAAGAGACTTAGCCAAACTGGTAACGCTTGAGCTTGTTTTTCCCCATGGCAGAGGCCGCTCCACTTACTACACTAAAGTGTAAAGCTAAAGAAATTGTCGATTAACTCCTTAAATAATCCTGCAAGGCGACGCCTTGCAAAGATGCGGCAAATATGATAGCGTTATATTATGCCTTCGCGCAACTCCCGAAAAATATACCAGGAAAATAGTTATTACCATTTGTATAACCGAGGTGTTGAGAAAAGAAGAATCTTTCTCGACCAACAGGATTATGCCGTATTTCTATCTTACCTAAAAGAATATCTTTTGCCTAAAGATGAAAAATCTTTGCAAAAAAGATTATCCGATCCTTTAACACCTTCCCATGAAAAAGATAAAATTCTTAAATCACTCCGCCTCAACAATTTCTCAAATGACATCATACTACTCGCCTATTGCCTCATGCCGAATCACTTTCATTTTTTCGTTAAACAAAGGAGTTCTAATGCAATTGACACGCTGATGAACTCGCTCGGCACCAGATATACTATGTACTTTAATAACAAATATAAACGCGTCGGAACATTGTACGAAGGTACATACAAAGCTGTTCAGGTTAACAATGAAAGTCAGTTTATCTACCTATCGAAATACATCCATAAACAAGCATTAGCCTTGCAAGGCGACGCCTTGCAGGCTCAACCGACGTCGTATGATGACTATTTGGGAAAAAGACAAACCGATTGGGTTAAACCAACAGAAGTTTTATCTTACTTTTCTAAAAACAACGCCTCCCTTACTTACCAATCTTTTGTAGAAGAATTAGATGATCTTGCAGACATTCAAGACATCCAGCTAGACAAAGATTTTTAGCTTCGCAAGGCGTCGCCTTGCATTTTAGACATGACGGCCATACTCTGCCTGGTGCTCTTTTTTGATTTTTTCCTCATCCGGACTTTCAAAATGTGTTTTGATAAATTCAATTGTTTCTTTTGGATTTTGAGTATTAACAAATATTCCCGTACCAATTTCAAATCCGCCAAGAGATTTTTGTCTTGGTATAAACCTTAAATACCAATCACCGCCCGGGTAAATATAAAAGTTAAAAGGAAATTCCTGTCCATGACGAAGATCCATAATTCGAATAAGTCTTGAAAGCGTATGCGAAAGATCTTTAATTTCTTCATCGGTTATTTCGCCAAATAATCTTCCTCTAACTTTTGGTACCACCCACACCTCATCCGGCCACTGACTGGTAAACGGACAAAAAAGGGTAAAATGTAGTGTTTCTTGCACTTCCCGCTTTTCCTGTTCATTTAAAACAGCAAGTTCCTCATCGCTGGCAAGCCGTGGAATGTCGAGACGAACTGATATGTCTACTACTGCGAGTTGAGTATGAGGATGCGGTAAGCTTTCTCCCCCTCCCTCTCCCCTGTTATGAAAAATGTAGACCTGACCTTTATCCTTGTGTGTATTAAACCGCTGCCGGTAAGTCTGAAGGATAAGCTCAACATGATTAAGCGGCAACTCACCAAAATTTTTGTGGTGATCTGGCGAATGAATTATTATTTCGTGAATCGGAGCAAAAGGATATTTGTTCGGTACCACCCGTACCAACCAATCAGCTGAAGTCGTTTTCGGAATACTCGGAAGACTCAGACCACCAGAAAGATCAGATTTATCAGAATAATCAGAAAATTCAGAAATTCTGACACTCTGACCCTCTGATTTTCCGATACTCAGGTTATCCGAGTTTACCGAGTTTTCTGAAACTCGGTAAAGCTCCTCTTCCTCCCCTTCCCTTCCCGGGCAAAAAGGACAAACCGGCTCCATTCCCTTGGCAACGTCCGGCCGTTTAGCTCTTCTTGGGGCTAAAATAACCCATTTTTTAGAAACAGGATTTTGGAGAAATTGGAAATCATCCATTCGCATATAACTATTAAACGATAAGAAACAAACAAATGCAATAGCAAAGAAGTTACAAGAAGGAATAATCGGCAAGCACAGTATTGGATTTATTTTTTTCTTTAATTTGTCCTAAAATCTTCTCGTATATCTTTTCATACCTATCTACCATTCTGTTAACGGTAAAATTTTCCTCGACATGTTTTCGACACATTTGCCTATCTATTTCCCCCACCCGTCTAACTGCTTCCACAAGCCCTGCAATCCCCTGCTTTTTGATAACCCATGATCCCTTTTTTGGTCTATTTTTATTATCAGGATCTATAATAAACCCCGTCACACCATCTCGCACTACCTCAGAAACACTTCCTCTATTATAGGCAATAACAGGAGTACCGCACGCCATTGACTCAATCATAACCAAGCCAAAAGGTTCTTCCCAATGAATCGGAAAAAGAGTACACAAGGCATTTTTGTAAACCTTAGATTTATCTTTATGAGCAACTTCGCCATTAAACTTTATTAATTTTCCGTCAATAAGAGGCTTAACTTTATTTTGATAATATTCTAAGTTTACAGAGTTTATAGCAGCAGAAATTTTTAGCTCCATTTTCAATTTCTGAGCCGCTTTTATGGCGTCTATCGGCCCTTTATCCGGAGCCATTCTGCTAATCCAAAAAAGATAATTTCCCTTTTTTTTGGAATAATTGAATTCATGAATATTTATGCCATTAAAAACAGTTCCTGCGTAATTAAGCTCCGGAAAACCCCGCCTCTGCGCGCCGCTGATTGAAACAAAATTATGATTTTTAAATCGTGTCAGCGTTTGCATTCTGTCGGGCGACGTAGTTAAGCCATCATAAGAACCATGTATAGTATGAACAACCGGAGTTTTTATTAATTCTGCCAGAAAAAAAGTTTCAAATTGGCCGTGATTATGAATCATATCAAACTGACCAGCTCTTGCAAAACATTCTATGTATTGAAGCATTGGAAATAAAGATTTACTTTTAAAATCTATCCTGCCTCTTAAAGATTTTGGCAAACTGGAAAAAAGATTGGCAGAGGTTTTTGAATCGGCAGGAGCAAAAAGAGTAACCTCGTGACCCCGCCTTACCAACTCTTCTGTAAGATAAGAAACAACTAGTTCCGTTCCCCCATATTTGGGCGGTGGTACAGGCAGCCATGGCGGCGCAATCTGTGCAATTCTCATAGAGTAACTTTAAAAAAAATGGTTAAGAAAAGATGCTAAATAAAGAAAGAGTAAAGTAAGAAGAAAAACCTTGTTAATTTACGTGCAATTCCGTCATTGCGAGCGAAACGAAGTGAAGCGCGGCAATCTCTATCGATGAGATTGCTTCGTCCCCTTCGACTGTCGCTCAGGGTCCTCGCAATGACGAACGACTACGAAATTCGTACTAAAGATGAATCATCTATTTCGATGCAATAGATGCCTTAACAAAATCCTGTGCCCACTGATAAACATTTTTCTCTTCCAAAGTATTAGCCATATTTTTTAGTCTTTGCACTTTTTCTTCCTTATTCATCTCAAGCCCTCTTTTAATTACGGCGGCAACCTCATCTATATCGTATGGATTAACAATAAGCGCCGATGTTAAATCTATGGCCGAACCGGCAAACTGCGACAAAACCAACATCCCGGGGTTATTTGCCGACTCCGAAGCAATAACAAATTCTTTGGAAACCAAATTCATACCGTCATCAAGCGGCGTAACCAAACAAAGATTTGCCTTCCTATAAAGATTTATAGCCTCTGTTCTGGTAAACACTTTATAAATAAGATTAATTGGTTGCCAATTTTTATTTCCGTATTTTTCATTAATTCTTTTTGCAATAGAATACAGGTCTTTTTTAAGATCTTTATAAGACTTAACCTTTTCTCTGGAAGGCGCAATTATGCCAACATATGTTACTTGTCCCCTGGAGCCGGGATTTTTTTCAAAGAATTTATCCAAAGCAAAAAGTCTTACCCGTAATCCTTTTGTATAGTCAAGTCTGTCAATTCCCAAAATAACCTTATTTTTGTCAAAAAACTTATCAAGTTTACTTCTTTTTTTGGAAACACCAAGAATATTTTTAATAATCATCGACAAGAGATTTTCTTCACTGTCTTCTTTTTCCACAAAAGATCTTACAACATCCGTATCAATCCCCATAGGAAGAGAACCAACTGTAGTAATATGGTCGTTATAATGGAGTCTGCCCCGTTCCTCATCAACCCTTAACTCTAACTCGCGCCTGGCGGTATCAATAAAGTTTTTAGCTTGATATCCTCTATGAAATGCCAAAAAATCGCAGTTTAGCAAACTTTCCAAGATTTCCTTTTTATATGGTAAAACCCTAAAAGCCTCCCAGGTTGGCCAGGGAATATGCCAAAACATTGCTACAACCGTATCTTTGGACTTATCCAAATATTTTGGTACAAGACTAAGCTGAAAATCGTTAATCCAAATAAAAGTTTTGCCTTTTATCTCCTCTTTTATTGCCTGGGCAAATCTTTGATTGACTTTTTTGTACCCTTCATACCAATCGTCATTAAACTCAGGTCTTTCGAAAGCAACGTGACATAAAGGCCATAATGTTTGTATGGAAAAACCGTCGTAATACTTTTCTGCCTCATCTTCGGGAAAAAATAATCTTTTTAAAGTGTAATCTCCATCAGGGTCTTTTACTAAATATTTGCCTTTTGAATCAGCAACCTGTCTATCCTGTGGCGTCTTGCCTCTGGCAATGTAAATAGCTTTCGAAGCTTTGGCAACGGGGTCTAAACCAACAGAAACTCCACCTATCGGCAATGTAGAAACAATTTTTCCGTTTTTCTCTCTGTGAATTCTGGTTTGAGCCTCTGCTGCCATTACCAGCTTAAAGTCCTGCGCAGCAAAAAAATCTCTTAAATCATAAAAGGAAAGCATATCAGTTGTATAAGTATATCATTATCTACCATCTACTTTCTATCGTCTAATTATTTGATCTTAATTTTTCTTTTAAAATCAAAAAGATGAATTCAAGGAGAGCAAGCTGACGCTTGACTCGCCAAGGCTGAACAATTAATCGAAACAGCCACTCAAATCCTAAAGATCTAATCCACACCGGCGCCCTACTAACATTTCCGCTTAGATAATCAAATGACCCTCCCACTCCAATCATTACCCTGGCCGGAATCTTATTAATATGGCTAATCATCCATTCTTCCTGTTTTGGAAACCCGAAGGCAACGAAGAGGATATCTATATAACCGTTATAATTTTTATAAAAATTATAACGGTTATAATCTTCCCCCGCAAAAGCAACCTTTAAGCCCGGGAATTTGGACACCAAGCACTCGGCAGTAAGCTCTGCTATTTTTGGACCACCCCCAAGAAATCCCACCGTTATAGGCTTTTTTGAACACTCATTGCACAGCTTTTCCAACAGGTCAACTCCCGTTACCCTCTCGTGAAAACTTTTACCCACGATTTTACCTGCCCAAATTACACCAATGCCGTCGGGAAGGGCTAATCGAGCATTGTTAAGTATTTGTCTAAACTCCTTGTTTTTACTTGCATGGACCAAAATTTCCGGATTTGGGGTTACAACATAGTAGTTTTCACCCTTTTCCTTTAGGCCTTGTATCATATACTCTAGGATTTGTCTTTCTGTTGCGTTTGTTATCCCAACGTTAAGTAAATTTTTCTTCTCTAACTGTTTCATTTAATTATAGGATAAGTTTATCCAGCTTAATCTAAGTTATAATCTATTATTTATGAGCAAAATTATTACTCTGGTTTTTGCTTGTCTAATTAAACTAAATCAATAAATGGTATAAAACCTAATCGCCTTTTTATTAACTTTACTATAGCTCTACTTCGTCGTGAAACTTTGTACCTTTGTCAAACTCTTCATTAAACAAATCCAAAGCTAAAAATTAATATAGGATTTACAAGCGTAGCTTGTAATTTTTAATCAACTAATTATCCAATTAACCAATCATCTAATCAACTAATAAATATTTGTTGATTGGCTTATTAACTGATTTGTTGATTTGTTGATTAATATCTATTTCTTACTGATGCTTCTTTTATATAGTTCTATGTTTTCTAAAGCCACACCAGTCCCTCTTACTACACACAAAAGTGGATCTTCGGCAATATGGCAAGGAACTCCTGTTATTTGCGTCATTAGTTTATCTAAGTTTCTAACAAGCGAGGTTCCCCCGGACATAACAACACCTTTATCAATAATGTCGGAAGCCAGTTCCGGGGGCGTTTGCTCCAGTACCCCTTTAACCGCTTGAATTATGTCCAGCAAAACAGGCTTTATCGCTTCGCTAATCTGAGCCTCTGTAAGTTCGATTGTGCGGGGAAGTCCAGAGACCGTATCTCTTCCTCTAATTTCTTTGGCGTAGCCGGATCCAGCTTCGCTGGACATTTTTCGTAGATCACTTTTCTCCTCCGGCAAAGCGTTGCCTATGGCAATTTTAATTTCTTCGGCTGTCCGCTCGCCAATAAGCAGATTAAATTTTTTCTTGGTGTAGCTGGCTATAGCCTCGTCAATTTTGTTGCCGCCAACCCTAACCGAATTGTGCACAACAACTCCGCCAAGCGAAATAACTGCCGCTTCTGTTGAGCCTCCGCCTATATCAACAACCATGTGTCCGGCAGCCTGGGCGATTGGAATTTTTGCTCCAATGGCCGCAGCAAGCGGTTCTTCTATTAAATAAGCAACTTTTGCCCCGGCCGACATTGTGGCATCTAATACTGCTCTTCTTTCAACCTGGGTTACGCCGGATGGAATACAAACCATAACTTCGGGCTTAAAAAATCGCGATCTGCCGCACGACTTGTCGATAAAATAGGAAAGCATTGCCTCCGTAATTGTGTAATTGGCAATTACGCCGTCGCGAAGAGGTCTTAGGGCAACAATATTTCCCGGGGTTCTGCCCAGCATTTCTTTTGCTTCTTTGCCAACTGCAACCACTCGGTCTTCTTCGGCTGTTACAGCTACGACTGTGGGCTCGTTGAGAACAATACCCTCTCCGGCAAGGTAAACGAGGGTGTTGGCGGTACCAAGATCTATACCGATTTTTTTGTTTGAGAACATCATAAACTTCTTCAATTGTCATGCCAAACCAAGTTCAGGATGACAAGGATAACCCTATCAAAACATATCCTTAATAGATCAATTTTCTCCAGATTAGCCTTGATATAGTTGATTATATAGTTCCCTTTTCTATCTTGCAAGAGTTAGTTTGAAATTCATCCGTATAACAGTTATAATATGTTAGATGAAGAAACAGTTTCTCATTTCTTTTGCAATTTTTTTATTTATTCTCACCGGCACGGCCATTGTAGTTCTTTACGGAAGAGGTTATCGTTTTGGACTGGATAACGGAAAATTGGATTTTGCCGGAACGGGCATGCTGGTTTCCACTAGTGATCCCGACGGAGCGCAGGTATTTATTAACGGGCATCTTACTACCGCAACAAACAATACAATTAATCTTTCTCCCGGAGAATATAATGTACGCATTTTTAAAGACGGGTATTTCCCCTGGGAAAAGAAAATAAAAATAAAAAAAGAGGTCGTCTCCAAAGCGGAAGCACTGCTTTTTCCAACTGCACCTAAATTGGAAAATATAACTTCTGTTGGCGTTGGCAATCCTGCCTTAGACCCGTCCCAAACAAGACTTGCCTACACGGTTTCCTCTCAAACTGCCAGAAAAAACGGCGTATATGTTCTTGATATGACCGGGCGGCCGGTACTTACCCTGCAAAGTTCGTCTACTCAAATAGTCGACGATACTGTTGATCAATTCTCAACCGCTCTGCTTTCCTGGTCACCCGATGGCAAAGAAATTCTGGCAACTATATCCAGCAGTCTAAAAAGCCCTACTACATACGCTCTTTCCGCGTCCACATTTAACAATTCCCCACGCGATGTTACAGCCACTCTTGATACTACAGAAAGTCTTTGGCACAAAGAAAAAATCGAAAAAGAAGAAGTAAGACAAGCTTCTCTTAAATCTGATCTCAGAAAAATAATTTCTGAAGATTTTAAAATTATTTCTTGGTCACCCGACGAAACTAAAATACTTTATATAGCTTCAAGATCTGCCACTTTGCCTTTTGTTATTACTCCCCGCCATCTTGGCGTTGACACAACACCGGAAGAAAGATCAATAAAAGCAAATTCTTTGTATGTTTACGATATTAAAGAGGATAAGAATTTTTCAATTGAGAACTTAAGCCCGCAACCGACTAATTCCGATTTAACCGACGAAGAAAATAAAGCAGAACAACTTCCATTAACCTGGTTCCCTGACTCGCAACACTTAATTTATGTACATGATAAAAAGATAGACGTTATGGAATATGACGGCACAAATTCAACTACTCTTTATGCCGGTCCGTTTGTAGACAATTATGTTTTTCCCTGGCCGAATGGCTCAAAAATGGTTATACTCACGAGTCTTGGAAACGCTGATATTTCCCCCAACCTCTACACGATAGAGATAAAGTAATTTGACGATAGATGATAGAAAATAGAAACTAGAATTTGAGGTTAGATGTTAGTTGTTTACTTTGGCTTTGCAATAACAAGAAGGCGTTTCCATGTAGTTCCCGGCGGCCAGCAGGTTTGCAGAATTAAAGTTTCCTGGTTTTGTTTTTGACTGTTTACCAAAGAAGAAACATCGTTTGAGTCAACAATTTTAGTTTCGCTTACTTTATAATTGTACCTATTATTTTCAAAAAACATTACAACTTCATCCCCTATTGTTAAATCTTTTAAAAGGTAAAAAACAGCATTGTAACGGCCTACATCCCAAAAATTATCTGTTGAATGGGCAAAGAGGTAAATATTTCCCTTTTTCCCCGGAAAAACAGTTCCTTTAGCATGAGCTACTCCTTTTTGTAAAATAGGCAAAAATTCATTTTCGTTTGACGAATCAATGTTTGGAAAAACTTGTGAATTAGCTCCGATTTTTGGTATCACAATAGAAAAATTTGTATCTTTTGGTATCAAAACTTGTTCTTTGGGGCCGGACAAAACTTGTGCAAAACCTTTATCGCCAACAATAGAAGACTGATCAATATTTCTTTGTTTTTCCAAAACTTCACCAAGTAAAGATTTTTGCGGCTCTGCAATCGTATAATGAACACCACGAACCTGGGCAACTCGAAAATGCGCTTCGTAATAAAGCGAAGGACCAAAAGTTGCCACTACGCCAAAAATTGAGAAAAGCAACAGAAAATTCCCTATGCTTCGAAGTATAATAAATCGGATAATTTCGGATCTGATCATGGCGTCCCTGAGAGGAATCGAACCTCCAATCTTTCCCTTAGGACGGGACTGCTCTATCCGTTGAGCTACAGGGACATACAAAATTTCAAATTATTCCAATTTGTATTCTAGCATAAAAGGAGGTAGAATAAAAAAGTTAACGGGGATTGGCGCAGCGGTAGCGCGCACGGTTCGGGACCGTGAGGCCGGCAGTTCAAATCTGCCATCCCCGACCAAACTAATAACCTTATTTATGATATGCTTTCCTCATGGAAGGTTTTAAAAATCTTAGCTCCTATATTCTAGCTACAGTTATTCATGACTTAACAGTAATATTCTACAAACGCCATATCGATCCCCGCTCCAGAACCAAAGATCAGATGGAACAAGCAGCAAGGTCTGGAAAGCAAAATATAGCAGAAGGTTATACCATGCAAAGCCTAGAAAGCTATATAAAACTTTGCGGAGTAGCCGAAGGCTCAATTAAAGAATTGGCAGCAGACTACGAAGATTTCCTGCGCCAACATAGTTTTACCACCTGGTCGAAAGACGATCCAAGAATTAGGGTTTTTAGGGCGTTTAGGGCTTTTTGGATTGCTCCTAACCGCCCCAACACCCCAAACCTCCCTAACAACCCGGAAGAAGCCGCTAATATGCTTTTAACTTTTTGTCAAATGGAGTCCTATTTATTAAAACGGCAAATAGAAGCTCTAAAAGAAAAATTTGTAAAAGAAGGCGGCTTTAGAGAAAACCTATTTAAGAAAAGGCTGGAAGAAAAACGAATCAACAACCCTAGCAACCCGAATCACCCTAACTCTTCGTCCAGGTAGATATGTGTAAGGTCGGTTTTTTTCCAGGGGAAAACTTCTGATGGGCTAAACATAAGTGATTCTTCTTTTTTAGCAATCTCTGCGTTTTCGGAAGCGTGAATAAGGTTGTACTGCTGGCTCATGGCAAAATCGCCCCTGATTGTGCCGGGTTCTGCTTCCCGCGCCTTTGTAACACCAACTAACTTTCGGATTGTAGCAACCGCCTCAACGCCCTCCCAAAGCATGGCAACAACAGGGTAAGACTTCATGTAGGCTTTAAGGTTGGCAAAAAACGGCTTGTCTTTGTGGTGCGCGTACCATTCGTCCAAAAGCGCATCGTCTAATGCAATCATTTTAATTGCAATAAGCTGCAGACCCTTCCGCTCGAAACGGTGAATAATTTCGCCTGCTACTCCTCTTTGCAAACCATCGGGTTTTATTAATACAACACTTCGTTCCATATATTTAGCGTTTAGTTATCAGCGTCTAGCGTCTAGTTTTTGGAACTGAACGCTGAACGCTAGTTGCTAGACGCTTATAAGCTTAACAGCTTTTCAAATCTTTGTCTATCCTCAAAGTCTCCTATTACCGCAAGATTTAACGTATTGTTAACTATATATGTTTTTGCTACTCTTGCAACCTGATCTGCTGTAACATTTTCTATTTTAGCAATAACCTCATCCGGATTGTCAATTTCTTTTTCCAAAAGCTCCTGGCTGGCATAAAATCCGGCAACCGATCTGCTGTCTTCCAAATCCAATACCAAATGACCCTTTAAAAACTCCTTTGCCTTTTTTAATTCCAAACTTTGAACTTTGAACTTTGAACTTTGAACTTTTTTATATTCTTCAAGCATAACTTTTATAGATTCATCAACTCTTTTTAAGTCAACTCCGGCAAAAGACACAAGCGTACCGGAATCCATGTAATGCTCCGAACTTGTACGCACATAATAAGCAAGACCGCGTCTTTCCCTAACTTCGTGGAATAACCTGCTGCTCATTCCCCCGCCTAAAATTGCTGCCAAAACCGAAAGCGGATATTTGTCCTCATGATCTATCGGAACAGTTCTTACGCCTAAGGCAACATGCACTTGCTCTGTTTTTTTGTATTTAACCATAGCCTCTGGTTTTACCTGAGCGTCTCCGACCGGTTCATACTTTTTAGTACCAAAAGCGCTCATTGCTCCAAAGTGCTTTTCGACCAACTTGTTAGTTTTTTCTGAATCAATTCCTCCGGCGACAACAACGGTAATATTATGCGCGCTATACAAACTCTCCATATAGGCAAGAAAATCTTCCCTTTGAATATTTCTGATTACGTCTTTTTCTCCGGCTATATCCCAACCCATCGGCGTATTCTTATACAAAAGCTGTTCGTAAACATCGCCAATTTTTCTAACAGGTGTGTCTTCGTAAAGATTTATTTCTTCTAAGATTACTCCCCGCTCTTTGTTTATTTCTACCGGATCAAATTTTGAACGTAAAAGCATGTCCGATAAAACATCAAGTGATAGATCGATATGGTTAGAAGATGATTTGATATAGTAACCGGTTGTTTCTTTGCCTGTGAAAGCGTTAAACTCCCCGCCCATGCCGTCTATTAAAGCTGCAATGTCTTGGGCAGTTGGCCGTTTTTCTGTGCCTTTAAACGCCATGTGTTCTAAAAAGTGGGAAATGCCGTTATTTTGTTTGGTTTCGTATCTGCTGCCTGCGCCAACCAAAACTAAAACTGTTGCGCTCTCAAAAGACGGCATTGGAATTGTTAAGACTCGAAGACCATTTGATAATACTTTTCGTTGAAATTGCATAGGAGAGTATCTGTTCTGATATTCTACCATTTAAAACCCATCTTGCCAAGAGGATAAAATGTAACCGTTCAGGATTTGACAAAGAAATCGTCATTGCGAGGAGGAAGTGAAACGACCGACGAAGCAATCTTGTCCATGAAGGAGATTGCTTCGGCCTAGCGGCCTCGCAATGACGCGGTTTTGGAAACTCCTGAACGAATACGCCAAAACTAAAGAAAAACTAAAAGACGAGTACCACCCATTCTACAAACTCAGGGTCAGCAAGTACCACGGATACCAATTCTCCCCGTGATACGCGTGATACCCTTGATACCCTTGATACCCGTGGTACTCTTACCAGTGTCTCATAGTCTTTTGACTTCCTCTCTCCTTTTTGCTAAGATCAATTTCCTGCTTTTGCAGAGCAACAAAAAAACAACCCCAGGCGCTTTGCTTGCCTGTGGTTTGTTAAGTTATTAAAATATTCTGCAAGCAGAACTTGCTCTTTAACAAGATGCGATGAGTCCTGCACCTAAGTGGTGCGGGATCTATTCATAACAGCAAGTAGGTGGAGCATTGCATATCAATAGCAAAAATTAAATATTAAATAGCAAATATACATTGTAAATTTAAAATATTTGATTTTTGATATTTTATATCTTAATTGGCATGCAGTGTTCAGTTTATTGGTTGGGCCGGAGCAATCTTGCTCCTGTCCTGGATCGCCGCGGCTGGCATCAATCGCAGAAGTGAATAAGGAGAAAAAACATGCCAAAAACACTAGGCTCGATAGCCACAAGAGATGTCCGACAGGTAATTAAAGTTGGACCTAGGCGGCTGCATCTGCAGTCTTCCGAGGGGGGTTCAACGGCTTCCTTCCTGGCCTACGCCGATAGCACCGGCCCCATCAGCGTGGCCAAAGTCTGCGAAAACGGACATGTATCGTTAAAGTTCTGCGTTCATGTCGGAGACAGGAGGTTCCCCAGCGATCCCACCTATGGAGTAGCTCAACTACCCCGTCGGGCACTTCGCATGAAGGCTACTCTGACCATCGTGTCTCACGACACAGCAGAGGAGCCTGCAAGCTAGCAACCTATCGTACCGAAACGCCGCATTTCCTTTCCGGCTCTTGGAGGAGAACATGCTCATAGAAACTGTCCGCTGTGATCAATTCACTGCGGAGGTACAGCAAGGATTAAACAAGCACGGTCGGCCCATCCTCAAGGTGGTTTTCCGGCAAGATAACCGCTGCATTTGCGAATGGTATACCGGCTATAAGCTGGAACCTTCCGATGCAACGGCTCTTATGATAATCATCCAGCAGAGGGTGTTCGACTGCCCCGACGACGACTACGCCCGGGCCAATCTGGTGCCGTTCGCGCGCAAGATCCTGACTGTTTTGGTTCGGGTCAAAGAGTTTGAGCGACTCGGCTTCCTAAACCTGGAGGAATTCTGGAAGGTGTGAGACGCACCCATCATGGAATCGACGGTGAGCTAGCCACAGCGTCAAAGACCCGCATGGTCTTTCGCTTCTTCTGGGTCAGACCTGCGCTTCTGCAAACGTGGCGGCCTACCACGCCTGCTGGGAAAACAACCGAATAGACATCGCATCCGCTTGGGAGGCCAAAAGCCGCCCGGGCGACCCCGTCATAAGGATGGGAAAAGAGCAAGGAGATACGTGAGGGGAGAAAATTCAAAAAAGGGGTTTGTCTGGCGCCGCGCCGACACGCTGTGGCGCCTACGGCACCACCCCTTTTGCGAAATTTCGCTACCACCCTCACGTATCAACCTTGTTTGGTAAAAGGCCAGGGTGTCCCTCGATTACATCTTTTCCGGAGCCTGAATTCCCAAAAGATACAGGCCATTTTTGAGAATTTGACCAACCGCCGCAGTCAACGCAATTCTAAACTCCCTAATCTCCCGCATTTCCCCGCTCTCCCCAACGAGTATCTGGTGCTTTTGGTAAAAAAGGTTAAATG
>JACPAR010000017.1:35402-45522 GCA_016180725.1 Candidatus Levyibacteriota bacterium
TCGGCGCAAACCCCTCCCCTGCCTCCTCCACAACCTCTGGAAACTTAACTATCAAACGCAGCAACACCTCTTCTTCAGCTTCTAGCCTCAAAAGGCGTCGCCTTTTGAGGCTAGTATTGTCATTTTTATCTCGCGCTTTGCGAAGCACGCTTTGCGTGCGAGCATACGTGTACTGAATATATGGCCCTGAGTTGCCTTCCAAAGAGATTGACTCTTCAAAGGAAAAGCTGATATCCGAGGCTGGCGCGAATTTTAGCATAGAGTATTTAACAGCGCCAACCGCAACTTTTTCGGCAGTTTCTTCGTCCATTTCTTTAAATGATTCTTTGATTCGCCGCTTTGCCTCATCCAAAAGCCAATCGCCTGTTATCACATTCCCTGTCCTAGACGACATCTTCCCTTCTTTAAGCCTAACGAAACCAAATGAGTAGTGTACAGTTTTTGCCGCCAAGTCTGGGAATAAGAGCTTTAATGCCGCAAGCACTACCTGAAAGTATATCGCCTGCTCGTGGGCCGTGATAACAATTGACTTGTCGTACTTTACATCTTCGTATTTTGCCTTTGCCAAGGCCAAGTCTTTTGCCTCATAGGTTGGATAATTTTCTTTAGTTACAAAAACACGCGTATGCAAACCAACTTTTTCTCCACGGAACACGATTGCCCCCTCACTAGCCTCAAAAATGCCCTTTTGGACATTGTTGACGACCAGTTCTTTACCTAGTGGCGAAATAGCACTCTCAAAGTAATAGTGCTTATATTTTGTCCCGACACGCCTATAGATTTGCTCGAAATGCTCCAAACTCCACTGTCTACCGGCAGCCCATAGGTTTTTTACGCTTTCGTCCATTTGATATACTTTGATGTTTATAGACTGGATTTCTTTTTTTGCTGTTTCGTCTTCTTCGTAAGCCTTTGAGCCCGCCGCGTAAGCCTGTCCGAGTATTTTTACTTTCTCTTTAAGCGTTCTCTTGTCTAGTTCATTTATAATATCCTGTATTTGTTTTTTGTTCTCAAGTGTAAGATTTGAGTTTTGAGATTTGAGTTTTGAGATTTGCAAAAGCCCATATAAGGCTTTTGCTACGTGCATTCCCACATCTCCCTGATAATCTACCCGCCATAAAACAGCATTTTGCGCTTCTAAAAGTCTGGCAAACGACTCGCCCAAAGTGATATTTCGCAAATGACCGATATGGAATTCTTTAAAAGGATTGGGGTCTGCAAACTCAAGCATAATTTTTCTTGGCTCGCCGAAGCTATTGCGAAGGCGGCTGATCTTTCCATAACTTTCTTTTTCCGCCAGCACTTTTTCAAGTTCAGCAACAAGATAATCTTTCGAGAGCCAGAAATTGATAAAACCGGGGGGTACGGCCTCAACTTTAGATAGAATTATGAATGATGAATCATGAATTATGGAAGCAATTTCTTTCGCAAGTTCTAACGGCGATCTAAACTTTGAACTTTGCCCGCTTCGCCGCGAGGCGAGAACTTTGAACTTTGAACTTGAGAATATTGCCAGTGCAATATTAGAAGCATAATCGCCGTGAGAAGAATCCGCCGGCGCTTCTACCTGCGGCTCTACCCCTTCGATTCCCAAATCCTGCAATGCTTTCTTTAAAGACGTAGAAATAGTTTCTTTAATACTTGACATATTCTCCCAATTATGTTATATTATTGTTTAATCACGCCCCCGACCTTTGGTTGGGGGATATTTTTTAGAGACAGGCTCCGCCAACTTTTTTACCACGCAAAGATATATACCTTGTTTAATCTGCCGTATTTCCTTACCAAGATGTCCTTGTGCAAATACGACTATTACCTGCTTCTTCCTAACGACTAAACGCTTATATAGCGTAGCAAAATCGCCGTCTCCTGAGAAGAATATAAAGCTTTGGAACTTTTCTAATCTCTCAAAGCAATCAAGACCGATTTCCAGATCAAAGTCGCACTTTCTCCTTAAAATAGTAACGCCTTTCTCTTGAATAGAGAGGTACTTGACAGGTTTGGTCACCACACTAAATCCTACTTGTTTTACCTCGTCAATAAACTTCCTGGAAGCGTCATTTGTATCTGTCCCGTGATAAAAAAGCATCTCTCTTATTTCAGGATAAGATAATAGATAGGTATATAGTTTTTTGCTATCTATCTGCCATTTAAGTGAATTCTTCCAATTATAAACATTTGCCCAATCTACTAAAACCAACGTTTGCCCTTTTAGAACGAAACGAAATACATCGGCTTTTACTCCTTTTTTCATACTGCACTTATGATAGCACAACTCTGAGTATTTGTTGCGCAAGAGCAACAGTCTCTTTTGCTCCCCTCTTTTTTGGATTTACTTCCGAAAGATCAAAAGAGATACTTGGATGCTGATTTATTATTTCAAGCAATGGCAAAATATCTTTGTAAAATAATCCGTCCCTTGCCGGAATACCCGTTGCCGGAGCTTCCGATTGATCAATGCAGTCTATATCAAACGTCACGTGCAGATGCCTAAACGAAGCAGCAAATTTTGCAAATGCTTTTATATTTGCACTTTTCTCTTCTCGAAGTTCTTTTTTACAAATATTTTTAATATTGTATTTTATAAAAAAATCACGCTCGCCTGGGTCTAAATCAAGATTACCGATATAAAATATATTGTTAACCGGAAGTTTTTTAGTAACAAGTTTTTCAATCCTTGATACATCAAACCCGTCAACAAGCGGTCGAACATACATACCATGCCAATTATCTGTTGGACTAAATGCGCGCAAATTTATATCGCCGTGTGAATCAAATTGTATATAACCAATACTTTTAGGATCAGAAATTCTTTGTAAAACTGCCAAAACAGAAGGAAAAGTAATGCTATGATCTCCTCCAATAACTACCTGCGTTTCGCTGGATTTTAAATTTTGATTAATAACATCTTGAAACTTTTTTACATTATCTGCTAAAACATGATAAAAATTTTTATTAATATCTTCGGGCTTAGGAAACTCAAAGCTTGTAGCTAAGGCGCCGTTGAATTGACTCAAAAACTTGCCTGTTAAAATTGCATCTGGACCCTGCTCTACTCCAATATTAAGCTTTTTTTGACCATAAGGAATATGCGCAAGACCAATACGCGAATATGCTTTAAAAAAATGCGGTTTCTTCATTTTTTATTTTATTCCGAGGCAGTTATTACACAACAGACCCTTTTTTTAGAAAATTTTTTGCTTAACTTTAAAGCCGCGGCAAACGCCGCAGCAGCAGCAAATTGCGTTTTAAATCCACTATTGTGTAGTTTTTTATATGCCTGTTCAATTTCTTTTTCGCTAACGTAATTTGCTTTTCCGCCTGATTTTTTAATTGCAATTACTGCCTTTTGCAAACAAAAACTCTCTTTAACATCAATTGCTGATGCTTTTGAGTGCAATACGAAATCGTTTTTCTCGATTTTTTCTGTTTTTAAAGCTCTCCTGATCGGTCCATTTTTTAACTCTACGCTATGAAGAGCTGGAATTTTATCTATTCGCCCATTTTCTAACGCTTCTTTAAACCCTTTATATATACTCCAAAGTATTGAGCCGTTTCCGCAAGGCACAACAATAATATCAAAATCCAAGCCAGAGTCGATAAGCTGCCAGCTGATAACTTTTGCTCCTTCTTGGGAATAAGGATTAATGCCCGGGGTAATATTAAAAGAGTTAGAATCGCCGTTATCTAAAACCTGCCTGAAAGTATCTTCGTAATCATCGCCTGCTATTACTTGATCCTTGCTATAAAGACGCTTTGCGCTAACAGGAGAATATAGCGTAATTGGTAAATTAGCTTTTTTTGCAAAGAAATTAAATACAGATATTCCGCTTCCGGAAGAAACTAAACTTGCTCTTTTAAATTTAAAGTAAGAAGCAACCCTAAGACCTGCAAATATGTCTTTTTCTTTAATCGACTTACTTTTGTTTTCGCCTTCATTTTTTATCCAGAGATTTTTTGTGTATTTTAGCAAAGAACAATTAGTAAAATCAGTCTCTTTAAATAATCCAAATGGAAGATAATACTCATATAGCTGATCAAAACTTGAAACTTTTTTTTTATAATCAACAAAAAGCAGCGAATAATAACCTTTGCAAAAAGAACAAATCATTATTCTGTCAGCAGCTTTTTTGCCGCATTTAATACACTTTAAAGATTGATATTTCATATAGACTTTGGTAAGTTCAAACCCAGCCCTTGCTGTGAAAATTCAACACCAATTACCTTAACTGGCAAATTTAATGCATCAAGAAGTGCCTGAAGTTTTACTTGCTGCGGAGAATAAAACCCTTCAAGTATATTTATTATTACAGCATTTTCAGAAGGAAGCTCTGGTAATCCGGCTGCCTTTTTTAAATCTTCAATCATTTTTGTTTTTGGGGGAAACGCTGCCTGCGCTGCTTTTTGCCTTTGATCTGCTTCCTGGTACCGATCGTATAAAGCAAGCATTTCTCCATGAACAGCGCTTCCGGGCTGACTGGAATACAAGCTTGCCAACTGCGGATATATTTTATAAAGAGTAAGGCCTAAGTCAAATATTACACAGCCTAGCTCAAAGGGCTCTTCTGTTAAATCTTTTATCAGTTCTACCTGAAGGTCTGTCTCTGGAACATCAAAAATCAACGCGTCTCCTTCTTTGTGAAGACAGCCGGGATATTTTTGCGCAATACTGGTAATAGCCGCAATTGCTATTTCCCGAGTTACAGGCGAAGATTCGTACACAACTTCTTTTACGGGATATCCTTTTTGGGCCATTAAATTAACATATTGTTGGTGCTCCAGTGTGTTTGGAACATGGTCTTCGTCAATCATTGCGATTCTATCAGCAGTAATATCAACACTTTCTAAATGATTGCTTATAGCTGCTCCAATACTTATACCAAGTCTTTGTCGGTTTGTCGGAGTCGTGTCTGCGTGTATATGACCTGCCTCAATATTAACGCTTAAAACACCAGTTTGGGCTAAATAATCAGAAATAGTTTGAGCAACTTCTAACACATCACCTTCTGTTATTTCTACCGGTTTGTATTCTGTAACCTTTCCAGCCCTCATGCCAAGTATTGGTTTTTGATATTTTGCTACGTCGATTGCTGCTGCAAACTGTGCTACTTTCTTTTTAGGATCTTCGTACAAACCACCGCCAAAAGTTGATACAACTTCGGGATAACCAATTACTGCTGCTGCCACTGCACCATGCATATATGTCACAATATCACTATCCCCTACTTTTGTATCTACAACTGTATACCTAGAAATAGCAGCACCTGTCGCCGTATCGTTATTTGAATATCCAAGTATTGTATGATTTACTTTTCCATCTGTAGCTTGACCACCAAGCAAAACAGCTTTTCCGTTAAACATTGCTTTTGCCTTTCTAGTGCCATTTACAACATACTCCTGCATAATAGCAGTGTTATAGGCATTCGCATCCAAGCCTTGTGCAAAGATGTAATAATCAAAAATAACGTAAGCAAATTCTGCCGGGTAACGCACTAATAGTTGCTCTAATAATAATCCTTTTTCCCTGTAATCTGCTGCTGATTCTGCTGTGGGGAGTGTTTGATTTCGACCCGTGACAACAGCAAGTATGTTTGTATGAGGACCGTGCAGCCGCGAAGCGCTGAATCCGTTACTTGATTCCCGGCTGATTTTGGCTTGGTCGGTTGGAAACAAAAGTGTTGGCCCAATACCAAATTCCTCCCAACGTTCTGCCAGTAAATCAAGCATCCGAACTAAATTACCACAAGATGTAATTACCGGCTCGATTGATCCAACAGCCTGTTTTACTTTACCGTTTTTCTCATTTATTTCCCGTAACTCCTCCCAGCCTAAAATCCGCCAAAAATGAGAAAGCCTGTCGTGCAAATATTCAACTCCAGTTCCCTGAAGATCCCGTATGTTTCCAAAGACCAAAAGAGAATTAACCTGTGCTGTTAAAGACGAAATGTTAGAATTATCTGTTGCAAAGAAATCACTAACAGATGTATGCAGTGCTTTTTTTGCATCTTCTCCATGCAGAGAAACTGCTAAATCAAGCTGCTTGCAAAGGCCAAGAAAAACTTTCCTTTGTTGACCTTCGGACATTTCTGCAAGTTGAGAATGCTCAATACCGGTAAATGTTGCCAAAAAAAGCCCTGTCCTTCCATCTAAAGGCTTTTGCATAACTTCCCGCATTGATAATACTCTTGCTTCTGTTAACATAATAATTGCTCCAAAACAAAAAAAACCCTTCTTCAACCACTAGTTAATAAACTAATGATTAAAGAAGGGTCAACTAGACGCTGATAACTAGACGCTAGTTCACGGTGCCACCTTGCTTTTTAACTGTCCTTAACAATGAAAAACCTCTGTGTAAGTCTTTACAGAGAACAGTTAACTTATTTTTGAACCTACTTTCCTTCGACTTCGCTCAGGATTTCTTCGGTTCGTGCTTGGGGTCTCTGTTCGGTATCGCTTTTGTGGCGGCGCTTTCAGCTGTCACCTCTTGCTTCGGCACGTTTGACGTGTCTGAACATTATTTGCGGTACCTACTCTTCCCCATCTCCGCACTCTTAAATTGTAAGTTTTATTATATCACATCTGTCAATACCTCAGCTCTACAATGATATAAAAAAGCATTATTTGACCATGTTAGAATCGTTGACAGGAGTGGATAAGGTTTTGCTATACTCATTGTATGAAACAGAAAAAAAGTTCAGACAGTGAACTAGTAACTAAAGGCTTTCTCAAAAGTGAACTCGAGAGTGAACTTGGTAAACTGAGACGTGAGCTTGGAGAACTCGAAGAACGAATGGATAAAAAAGCACAGCAATACCGCGATCAAGTGCTTACAAAAATGGATGGAATGATTAAAGAGTTTGAGATAATGCGAGAAGATAGAGAATTAGGCGCATATCAAACATCAGAATTACGGAACCAAGTCGAAGAACACGAAAAACGCATTACCCGTCTCGAAAAACACCACGCAAAAACCTAATTAAAATTTGAATTTTTTTGGGTTAGGCTTGGGAGGTGTGAGCAATGATGCTCAAAAGAGGGTGCGACGGTTGTCGTGTGCTTTGTGCTAAATACGCACCTCTCTTTTTTTGCACCTCCCGCGCCTTGTTACGTTCATGTGAATTGAACGTGACTGGCCCTTGAAATTGGTAGTCATTTGTCCTCCTTCTGAACTTGGCCGGCCCAGGGGCGGTTGCCTCACTTTCGTGAAATCGTGAGGCACCGTCCCCTTCGGCACATGGGTTAGGCGGTAGCGTGCATCAACGAGACCTCTGTGCTCCGGTGTCGTAGCACGAACCGCAGCCCAAACCCTGACAACCCCTGCACAGATCGTCGAACTCGATGAGACAGTCCCTGGTGCTTTCCTCGGCTAGGATCCGCACGTGCGGCTCAATCAAGCCGAGAATTCGGTCAAGCTCTCGCGTGGCCTCATCAGGGGTCCCCAAGGGAAGACCTGAGGCGAGCAGCTTTTTACTAAGAGCTACTCGCACCTTAGGCCAGCTCCATGCAACGTCGAATGGTAGAAGCCCGGGGTTTTCGCTTCTCATCTCGACGTCGAAGACAGCTGGCCAAAACCTGTAGATCTCGTCCGTGATCCGTGGTAGACGCCAGATGCAGCCGAAAAGCCAGAAGCAGCGGTCGCCTGGTTTAAGCACGAGAATCCCGCAGTAGTACCGACGTGGGTCTATAAAGCTCTCGAGCGCTGGATCCATCTCTCCCTCCCTAGGAGAACGTGTGCGGGCAGGATTGCCCATTCAGGCCGGAACAACAGTCCTGTCGCAGAAGACACAGAAGGTGCCCAGACCTTCAACGGCAGGACAGACGACTAGAACCCATCGGGGCGGACTGTCCTCTGTGCCTAGTAGAAGATCATTGCACTGGACAGTCACGTCAGAGCCCAGCCCCAAACTCTCCCGCAGCCTTTCCTCAGCCAACTCCGGACTGATGATCTTAATCCCTTCCATTGCTCTCCTCCATAGAGCACAGAAAGCGCGTTACGCGCTTTCTGAAAGGCTGCCGTCACAGCAGCATTTTGCTTTCTCCGATCCGCTTTAGCCTCGCAAGGGGTCCCCTTGAGAGACTAAGAGACATACTATCTACGCCGTTTCCTCAATAGAAGCGGCAGTACGTCCCAATGGAGATCACGCACCTCCTCGTCTGGAAAGTTTCTCTCCAGTGCTAGCCGCAGCCGGATGACAGCCACTATCCTAAGCCCGACGAACAGGATAAGCGACAGCCAGAAAACCGGTAGTGCTAGCCAGTGCTTACCTATCACCAGCGAAGCGCTAACGATGAGACTGCCAACCACGATTGCCGTGTATGCGATCAGCCAGCGCGGCTGGGAAGAAATTTCTTCAGCCATGAGTTTAACCATGTTCACGACGTGCTCCTTAAGCTGAACGACCGCTAAAAAGCGGTGCTACGCTTTCTCCGATCCGATAAAGATAAACTGTTATCAGGGTTGTATCGGTTTAATAGTTTAAACTATTGTACCAAAAAGCCATTAATCACGCAAAGATCAGGGAAAGAGAGGCTAATTTTTAATTCGAAATTTGAAATCAATTTTTAATATCAAATGATTAAATTTTTAAACAAGGATTGTTTATTTAATATATTGTTTTAATCATTTCAAATTTATTCATTTAATATTGATTAAAAATTAAAAATTAGTCTAGCCTCTCTTCCCCTGACCTTTGCAAGGTATAAAGATGGATGTCCTTCGACAAGCTCAGGACTGCGATTTGTAAAACAAATCTTGACTACCCCACCAGTTACCAAACAGTAACTGATTTCGCAAATTATCAAAGAGCAATTACAATACTACAAAAAGCAGTCTTTCAAACAGCAAATGTCTGAGATTGCTCTTTTAGTAATCCGTATCTTACTAAAACAAATAGATAAAGTCAAAGACTCTAGGACAATTTTATTTCCCCTTGACAACTTCTGCAAAAACCTGCTACTTTTAGAATACGGATGAAGATCTTACTTATCGACGACGACGAGGCTCTCAAGACCGTCTTTTCTACAGCTCTGCAACAGGCAGGATTTACTGTTGTTAGCGCAGGTGACGGACAAAACGGTATAGAAAAAGCAAAATCCGAAAAACCCAACCTCATTTTGCTCGACCAGGTTCTACCCGACATGAAAGGCAACAACGCGCTTAAAACTTTAAAAACCGACCCTGAAACTCAAAAAATTCCGGTTGCGATGCTTTCTAATTTCGGCCAGCAGGAACTGATACGCGAAGCAATAAATACAGGCGCAATGGATTACATTTTAAAATATCAAATTGAACCAACAGACTTAGTAAGTAAAGTAAAAGGATTTTTAGCGGAAAAAAGTACTAGCGTCTAGTTTCGGAAAACTGAACGCTGAACGCTAGTGGCTAGACGCTGATAACTAAACGCTTAATAATGATATGCAACCACAAACAGACGGAGATCATAAAAAATTATTAACAGAAGTTATTAAAAAACAGATCGTTATTTTAGGTCCGGATATTACCTTGGCTAAGGCACGAAACGTTGAAGGCCTAACAATAACGGATGATGGAACAGTTACCAACATTATGGGCGACCCTCAACAAATTACGCAAAAACTTATTGAACAATTTATGGAACTTTCCGGTCTTATTGTAAGAAAAACAATGGAGCCTCTTTTGGCAAACTTTCCGGGCGTTTTAGCCCAACCCAGTATCCAACAATCAGTAGCTTCGGCTACACAAGCACCTTTGGCTGCGCCAACTATTCAACCAACACAACAAAGTAATGGAATAAATAATACAAATACGGGAGTTTGACGATAGAAACTAGAGACTAGAAGATAGATCTTGTTCTATTTTCCATTGTCTATCGTCTATCGTCAAACAGGAATTATGGATTATTCAAAATTAATAACTATACTAGTCCAGGCGGGATCATTTATTGCAGCCTTTGCCGCTATTGCAGCCGGTATTATTATGTCCTCTGTCACCAAAAAATTTGGCACAGGCATACTGGCGAGCGGATTTAAAACAATATCAATCGGCGTAATCTTTATTGCTCTTGGCATAATTATTGATGCTTTAAACGCATATATCCAAATATCAAGCAATATTATTTCTCTTGGAATTCTATTTATAAAA
>JACPAR010000018.1 GCA_016180725.1 Candidatus Levyibacteriota bacterium
TGTCAAGTATCGGGGAGATGGAGTCCCCTAAATAGGTATACTTCAAGACAGATTGAGGCTAACCTTGGTGTAATAAGTGCCAACTGGCTCCGCGGCTAGGATTCGAACCTAGAACCTTGAAATTAACAGTTTCCTGCTCTACCGTTGAGCTACCGCGGAATGTGCATAATTCGCAATAGCCTTTCTGCTCTACCACCTTCGGGCTACCGCTGAATGTTAATGAACCTTTGATATTTTAGCATCTACTAAAGCCTAAATCTAGTCTTTCGTGGTAGTTAGTGGTAGTTAGCCCGAAAAATAATAACGCACTATTACACGTTTATTGCATATTTCTATTATTATTAAACTAATATGTTAACACCAATTACACCTGAGAGGTGAATTACGTTGGCACCTAGGGAAAATTAGCAAATTTTAGGACTTTCTATAGTGGTGAGCGTAATCGAACCATGAAAAATATTGTCTATCTCCAAAGGGAGAATTTTTTGGTTAAACCATTTAAAACTTCTTTAAGTCCAAAGAAACAGATTCCGTAATACTCAAGCTCTAACTCCGGAGTTTGTTTTGTTTTTTCTTGCTGTTCTTTATAAGTTCCAACAGTCATGGTAGAAGTAAAATCAACAAAATGTATGCCTGAATTAATTAGCTGGTTTCTTAAATTTCTTATTTGGTTGGAATTATCTGCAGATAAGATTATAAAAGGATTATCAGAAATACTATTATGATCTCCGCCATCTTTATCAAAGTAAGAATCAAATCTCATCTCCTCTTTATTTGGATAACTTCCTGCCAAACCGGCCGCCATATGGCCTAAAGCATTCATTAAATTCCCAATAGGAATTTTTTTATTTAAAACAGCAACAAACTTATGCGTTAACTCATCATTCATAAGCAGATTTTACTTCTTTTGAGAGTTATTGTCTATTATTTCTTTAATGCTTTTATGAGCGGGAAACTAAAGAGGAATAAAACTGCTATATCTACTCCTACATTAAACCAAACTCCTAGATACACTGAGAATAAAGCTTCAATCAAAAGCCAAACAAATAGTCCAAGCAACAGGCCTTTCATAAGTTGCGTATCTTTCCTTTGAAAAGCGATTCTGCCCACCGACAAAAGTGTTATTCCCCAGCCAATCATAATTGCTCCGTATAATGCGCTTTCCCACCTAAGTAAAACAGCTTTGTTTACCGGCAAAATACCAAGCCCAAAAAAGGCATACAAAATTCCGAATAACACAAGGCTTATAGAAACTAAACTAAACCACTTCATCAAAAATTTCTAATTCATTATTCAAATTTTACGACTTTATATAGTGGTGAGTCAACCGAACCATGGGTAATGGTTCAGGATTTGACAAAGGAATCGTCATTTCAAGGAGGAAGTGAAACGACCGACGAAGCAATCTTGTCCATGAAGGAGATTGCTTCCCCCTCGTTTACTCGGGGTCGCAATGACGAAAGGCGGCCTCGCAATGACGCGGTTTTGGAAACTCCTGAACGGCTACAACCATGGGAGCGAATTGCTAGAGACATTGTTTTGACAGATTGATCATAATAAGTTTAAACTAATAATTATGCCCTCTCTTTCAAACCAAAAAGGCTTGCCTCGATTCGCTTCGGGCGAAGCGGGATTTTCTTTTTACTAAAAACGCCATTATGGGTAAACGGTTGTTTGTGGAGTTTGGATATCTTGTGAAAAATGACAAAGGAAAAAAGATTCTTCCCAGCCCTATCTACTTTTTACCTAAAGGGACAAAGGTGATTGCAGTAGGACCAGGAAAAGTCTTGGAAACCCGTTCCCAAAAAGATTCAAATGATTATGAGGTTTTGGTTGAGCCAAAGGATTCACCAGGCTGGAGAATCAGCTATGATCATTTGGAAAATATCAGGTTTAAAAATGGTGATTTTGTAAATACCGGAGATATAGTGGGCGAGGTGCCTTTAGGGTATAACAGCGAAGCAGGAAATTTTCCCATGACAGAAATTACTGTATTTATAGAAGGAACCAAGCCTGAAGATATAGAAAACTTTTGCCCCTATATGCTACTTGATAAATCTGTCAAAGATATGTATGCCCAAAAAATAACAAAACTGGTGCAGGATTGGGAAAGTTATATGGGAGATACTAATATCTATGATGAGCACTCCTGGGTCTTCCCAGGCTGTAAGCATGAGAAGCTAAATGAAGCCGATACCATAAATTAAATAACTATGTGGGAAATAAATATCAAGAAGTCGAACTAAAACCGCTTCTTAAACTGTTAATCTAGCTTAAATCCTTTTTCTTCTCTTCAAACTCTTTTTTATTAATTTCTCCACTGGCATAACGCTTTTTTAATATCTCAAGAGGAGTTTTAGCATCTCGACTTAAGCCAGATTTTCCCAAATAGCGAATAAGGGCAACTACGCCAAGAATAAGGAGTATCCAAAAGATAAGCATTGAAAGCCAACCGAAAATGCCAAACCAGCCTATCATGTTACCCCAACCTGAACCCATCATAGGATTTCCACCTCCCCCCACCCACATCATCGGCATGAAACCCCAACCATTTTGGGGATAAGCTGCTGCAATATCACAACCACTATATCTTTTACCAAGCGTAATATGCATCTGTGTTTCTCCCTGATCTCCCATCATATTTTTCATCATTTGATTCATTAAAGCGTGGCTTTGAGTATTTCCGAAAGATTGCCCCATAAAATATTCGCCAAGCGATTCAAAGTTGTCATTAGTAAGATTTTTGCACTCAAGCTTTTTTGCCTGGAGCTTTTCCCAAATTTCTTTACCTTCTTGCTCTTCGCGAACGGTATGGTCATCGGAGGAAACCGCCGATTGAGTTTCCACTTGTGGTGAGCCACTCGGCCATGAGCTCGTGGCCGAAGAGCTTATCGAGTCCATCATCCCTTGGGCGAAAACCAGGGGCGGTGTGGTAACCAAGGTAATGATAAAAATGGCAATAATTATTAGCTTCTTCATAGCTCATTAGAAAACAAGTTTACTGATCCAATCCGGGACTTTAGCATTTTTAACCTCGTCATATTGAGGAGTATAAGGCTTTATGTCTAATATGGCCGTACCGCTGACAATATCCAGACCCTTAACTGTTATGATATTACCCTTTTTTCCTACTAACTCAACTGTTGATATGGCAATTCTATTTGGTCGTTGGGGACAACGGCAGGCAAAAATCCCCACATATGGGATATCACTTCTTCCCTGCGGATGATGTTTAAGATGACATTCTTTTTCTTTATCCATCCAGTAGACAACTATGACATGTGAATAATACTCAATCCCATCCAAGCCTAAGGCAAACTTTTTATCAATTACAATCTCGCTGATTATATCCTTCCAGCTGGGTAGTGTTGGTTTGGTAACGCCATTCTTAGCTTTCCCAAGCGGTTTAATGGTAATAGTACCGTTTTTATCTTGACTGTCTAGAAACTCGCAGAAAATTGTTTTCATATTTACTTGCCCAAGTAAACTCATTTTAGCACATAATAAATCTAAAGTTGGAAGTCTTAAGTTTGGGCAATGAGGAGTTATTTTTCGCCTTCCCAAGGAGTCATGAGCTGGAAGTAATTTCCATCCGGATCTGCAAATGTTGCAATCCACATATTTTCCATTTCGTATGGTTCTTTTATAACTTCTGCGCCTAAGTTTTTAATTCTTTCAAATTCTTCTTTTACTTCTTTTGTATCTAAATTAAACATTATCCTTCCCGGATCTTTTGCTTTCCCATTCATTTCCGAGTGTTCTCCAATTGTAATATGAGTACTTCCTACTTGCCATCCAAACCAATTATTATCTGTCCAGTCAGGTTTTTTATCAAAAACTTTTTCGTAAAATTCTGCCAATACTTTTGGCTGCATGGAACCAATCATTATAGAGCTTAAATTAAGCATAATAAAATTATATTAGTTTAAAAATAAAAGAATTCTGCAATAAAAGAGTAATAATATATTCTGAATTAGGATTTGAGTTTAGAATTACCAAAAAAATAAATCCCAATTTCTTGATTAAAAAAGTTTTATAAAGCATAATACGAATGTCATGAAACTATTATTTTATCTTGTCCTATTGGGATTTACTTTTTATAATGTTTTTTTGAGCTCCGCTCTAGTTCGCAGTGGTGAGGTAAATTTCTTCAACGACGTTGCCAGAGATTTCCTTCTCTTTCAAGAACTGGATGTAAAAAAAATCGTTCTCATCGGCGCGCGGTCCAGTACTAACGGACTTTTTCACGGCTCGCTTTGGTCTTACATTAATTATCCTTTCTATCTTTTGGGAAATGGCGATCCTGTTGTCGTGGCATGGTTTTGGATTGGTCTTGAAATTATTTTTCTTTTTACTAGTTTCTATATGGTCAAAAAACTTTTTGGGACCCTTGCTGCTTTCGCTTACGTTTTGCTTATTTCAATTAAAATGGCGCCCCATATGGACGGAATATTCCATGCAGAAGCAACATTTTTTTTTATTCCCATGTTCTTTTTTACTATTTGTATGTATATCAAAAGTAAAAAAAATCTTTATCTTGTTTTTCATCTTCTAGCATTAGCCGTACTTATTCAGCTTGAAGTCGGAATTGGCATTCAATTTTTTATTCTTTCCAGTCTTATTATATTTTCGTTTATCTTTAAAAATAAGCTCTGGAAGCATTTATTCTCTTTTTCCCTGATGCCTTTTTTACTTTCTAACTTCATCATATTTGATCTTCGCCATGACCTAAGGATGGCGAAAGCGTTGATCGATACGGGTAAAGCTTCAAAATTTTTTGCCCCACTCGGATCTTGGCTTGGAAATAGAATTAATAACGCTATTTCCTTACAACTTTTCGAGGGCCAAAGCCCAATCAGCAATCTTTTTATTATCGCGGTTTTCATTTTAGTAATGGCTCTTACGACTTTATACATCCGTAAAGAAAATAAATATCGACACATCTATTTTCTTTTTATCTTTTATTATTTTGGGTATTTCATCATGAGCTTTTTCAATAAGGGAATTTTACTATTTCATTACATCTATCTTCTTATGCCATTAACAACCTTATGGCTGGTATCATTTCTTAAAGGAAAATATAAAATACTCTTTTTATTACTTATTGGCTTTCTATATACTTCTAATTTACAGTTTTCTAAATCAGACATTAATGTACATAGAGAAAATTCAATGAATAACTACAACTCCTGGAAGGCACTGAGTCTTATAGCTAATGACGTAAGCGAACGGGAAAAGGGGAAAGAATTTGGCTATTTCGTATTTGCACCTGATGCACTTGCTTATCAACCACGTTACGCTATGATCTATAATTTCAAAAAAAATCATTCAATGGCCTTTGAATACACAAAAAAGTCAACCACCTATATCATTGCTGCTCCCCCACCTGCCAATAATCCTTACATGACCTACGTTTGGTGGAGCAAAGTTCCAGTCCGAATCTCATCCGAACCTGTAAAAGTCAAAAAATTTGCTAACGGATTTACGATTATTATTTATAATCTAAGTGCACAGGAACAAAAAATTTCGCACGACAAGTCCATAGAACTTGGTATTCACTTCCGCTAAACGATTATATCTATATCTCTGCACCCATTTGTCCCATGCCGAGTACCTCTTTTTTACACAGGGATGAGTGAAAAATATCCGACAGAAGAATACTTCACAAAGTATCCCGCAATCATCGAAGACATTGCAAACTATTTAGTAGATAAAAAGATATCTCCCGTATGTTATACTCTCCATTAACTATGGCCACTCTTAAAATAATCCACCTTGGGCATCCCGCGTTAAGAACCAAATCTAAACCTGTAAGTAAAAGAGAATTAGCAACAAAATCGTTTCAGAAATTTTTAGATGATTTAGCAAAGACCTGTGTTAAAAATAACGGCGCTGGGATTGCAGCACCGCAGGTTGGTAAAAACAAACGAGTGATTGTAGTCCACGTTGATCCCAAAAATCCCCGGTATCCTAAAAAAAAGCCTTTTCCTTTAACAATTGTTATCAATCCCAAAATAACCAAGTATTCCAAAGAGAAAAAAGAAGATTGGGAAGGAGATTTATCGGTTGGCTTAAGAGCCTTAGTTCCAAGATCACTATCTTGCACAGTGGCGGGGTTAAATCGTAAAGGAGAGAGTGTAAAGTTTGAACTTGACTATGATTTCCACGCAAGAGTTTTCCAGCACGAGATTGACCACTTAAATGGTATGTTTTTCGTTGATCGGGTAAAGCGCAAAGAAACTTTTACTGAATATAAAGAGTGGAAAAAATACTGGAAAAATAAAAAAATAAGTTAACCCTACCTCTTTTACCAAAAGCGAATAATTTATATCGAAACTTTTATCTCTTTTTTGGCCTCTTGGTCTGCTTTAAAAAACTCCTGTTGTTGAAAGCCAAAAATATTAGCCAATAAATTATAGGGGAAAATTTCTATTTTAATATTTAAGTCTCTGACATTAGCATTGTAAAATCTTCTTGAAGCTTCAATTTTATTTTCGGTGTCGGTTAACTCGTCTTGAAGTTTTGCAAAGTTTTCCGATGCCATAAGTTTAGGATAATTTTCCGCAACAGCAAAAAGACTTTTTAAAGTCGAAGTAACCATGTTATCCGCTGTTTCTTTTTCTGCAACTGACTTAGCGCTTAATGCTTGAGTTCTGGCTTTAGTTATTTCTTCAAACACGCCTTTTTCGTGTTTTGCATAGCCTTTAACCGTTTCAACTAAATTAGAAATTAGATCATATCTTCTTTTTAACTGAACGTCTATATCTGCCCATGCATTCTTAGTATGGTTAATAAAAGAGATGAAGCTATTGTAAGCAATTACTACCCACAAAATAACTACGCCCAGGATTATTAAGATAATGTATGTTGAATTAATCATTATTTCAATTTAACTATTGCTTAAAAAAGCTTTCATGTCAAGATTAGAATTTTTACCAGCTTCCGCCGCCTCCGCCGCCAAATCCGCCACCCGAAGAACCCCCGCTACTGCTAAAACCGCTTGAAGAACTGACAAAACTGTTTCTTGTGGGTTGGGAGCTTATAGCAGAGGTAAGCGAATCTGAAAAATTATTAATATTTGAGCTAAATAGAATAGGATTAAATGGTCTGTTGCTATAATACCAAGTTGGTTGCGTCGGCTTTATGCCCAAATCCGCTAACGCCTTAGCAAATTTTTCCGTTACGCCAAAAACCATGGCGTAAGGTAAAACCTCACTGAAAATATTCTCTTTTTCTAAGTATTGTTGTTTGTATGTCTCAACCTTTTCTATAAATAACCTAAATCCCAGTATTTTTCTAAAAAGCTCATGTCCTAAAGCTGTTCGTCTTGGAAACGATCTGGAAAATATAAGTAAAACTGCTCCGGTAATAGTAATTCCAAACCCACTGCCGCTTAAAATTCCCAAGGGTTCAAATAAACCGACAATAAAAATTGCTATTCCAATAAGCAAAATGCTTATGCCAAAAATTGCGTGCCTTTGCCTTACTTTTTCCGGGTTAACGGAGAAAAATTTTTTATCCACCATGTCCTGATACAAACTTTCTTTAACCTTTGCTAAATCATCGTAAAATTCTGTTTTTAGCTCTGATACTTTAACAGAGTCTTCTCCGTCAAAAATTCTCTCTAACAATTTTTTCTCGTATGGCAGCAGATTAGCTGTATCTTTCTTTATCTTTTTTAAGACATAATCCGTGCTGCCAAATAACCACTTTTTTTCTTCTTCCGTAATTGTTAAAAATCCTCTGGCTGCCAAATCTATAATCGTGGCAGAAACATCTAAAGTATCTGCTCTTTCATCAAACAAAGTTCCAACTTCTGCCGGCCGCAGATTATTTGGCGAGGAATATTCAACTACTAAAGCCTCGTAGCTCTTAGCCTGCTCTTTGCCTTTTCTAAACCATAACCATAATACCAAACCTACACCAATAATAGTTGTTATTAAAAATGCAAATAAGTTAGGAGGATATACATCGGCATTTGAAGTATTTGAATAAGTAGTCGCAGCAGGCTTTGTAACCTGAATAATCGGCACCAAACCTTTATTGTATCCAACTACTATAGTTAATCCCTCCGTTGCCTCAAGTACTCGGGACGACCGAAATGTTGCCTGAGTTTGCGATAATTGTTCAGACACACAAGGAGCAGTCGATCTAAAAACCCCTCATAACAAGCTATTTTAGTAATACTATCTTGGGGCAAAGTTACTAAGGCCGAAGCTTTTGTAATTAACACAGGCCAACCATTTCCTGTTACATCCCAGTAAAGTTCATCGTGATCATCAAAGCCCCTAAGTACACCACTAACCAAATATTTTATTTCATATTCTCTTTTGCCCGAAATTGTTCTGTTTGGATCGCCTATTTTAAGACGAAGAAAGTTACCTTCTTTAGAAAACCGATATATGGCAGCTGAACCATCCTGCGAAACATTTAATATTTGTATATCTGTATAGATATTACTTCCGTTATTGGTGTAATAAATATAAGGAATATCACGAAAAATACCATGCTTAGCAACAAAACCAAAATCTGTATCAATTGTTTCTGTAACCTGAACTTTTCCATCTGAACCAACGTCAATTTGGCTTTGAAAATTATCAATAGTCCAATTCTCTGCTGCTAAAACAGGGGGCGCAAACAGCAGAAAAAATAAAGCCAGAAATAAAAAGGTAAGATGCTTGATCACTTTTATCATTATATAACTCTTATAGATTTATTAAAGAGCTAAGCCAAAATTCACCAAAGAAATAAATAATTTTATTTTTTGCTTACGTAAGCGTATAAATGACCAAGTGCGCCAACAACAAAAAAGATAAGTCCGTATCTGACAGGATGGGGATTTAAAAAATCGTTTGTTAACAAAGCCCCCAAGCCCAATCCAATCATAATATGAGAAAAGGAATTTAAATAAACGTGCTTGGAAAAATATTTTTCTATTTTCTTTACCAAGTTTATCACCTCCTAACTTTAACTAACTTATTAATAGCATAGATTATTAATGTACTCATATCAATAGCCTCAGCTTTCTTACAAGTCATATTCTCAATTTTGATTTCAAACTTACATGAATGTTTTAATATTTTCCTTAATAAGGAGATAATATTATGGGAAACTTATACGTTGGAACATCCGGATATAATTATAAACACTGGAAGGGAATCTTTTATCCCGAAAACATTACGCAAAAAGAATGGTTAAATTATTATTCAAATTACTTTAATACCGTAGAGATTAACGCCACTTTTTATAGATTTTTTACAAAAAGCGTATTTGAAAAATGGTATAACATTACTCCGAATAATTTTAAATTTGGAGTCAAGGGACCAAGATTAATAACTCATGTAAAACGCTTAAAAGATATAGAAAAAGAATTGGAAATATTTTTAAATAGCGCAGTGGGACTAAAAAATAAATTAACTAATATTTTATGGCAACTTCCCAAAACGTTTAGAGATAAAGATAAAAAAATTGGAGAAAGATTTATTCATTTTTTATCGATGCTGCCAAAAGGTATTAATAATGTTTTCGAATTTAGAGACTCCTCTTGGTTTAATTATGAAATTTATTCGTCGTTAAATAAAAACAAATGCGGATTTGTTATTAGCGATTCCGAATACTTCCCAACCCGTGAAGTAATTACAGATAATATTGTTTATATTCGTTTTCATGGCCCGACAAAACTATATTCGTCTTCTTATAGTAATGATGAATTAGCAATCTGGGCGGAAAATATAGAAAATTGCCTAAGAGAATGCGATGTTTATTGCTACTTTAATAACGATACCAATGGTTTTGCTGTAAAAAACGCTCAAACACTAAAATCTTTAATTATTACAACGGGTCTGCACCCTGTTAGCTTTCGCTTAATATAGCCATATATTTTTACCGGATTCTTACTATTTTTTATTTGTTTTTTCTTTTAACTTATCAATAATAATTACCAGAAAGGAGGCATATGGGACTACTCGAAATTGTCGCGGTAATTTTACTGGTAGCGTGGCTAGGTGGCTTTACTTTACATATAGCAGGCGGATTAATTCACATTTTGCTTGTATTAGCATTTGTTCTGTTTTTGGCGAGATTTTTAAGAACAGCTATATAAGCTTATTTTTAGCCTAAGTAGTCTTTAAGCTTATTTCCTCTTGAAGGATGGCGAAGTTTACGAAGCGCTTTTGCTTCGATTTGCCTGATTCTTTCTCTGGTTACTGCAAACATGCGACCAACTTCTTCGAGTGTTTTTGATTTACCGTCTTTAAGTCCAAATCTTTCTTCCAATACTCTTCTTTCTCTGTCTGAAAGAGTTGACAAAACATCTTCGACCTGCTCTTTTAATAATTCACGCGAGGCTGTATCAAAAAGAGTCGGCGCGTTTGTATCGTGAATAAAATCTCCAAGCCTGCTGTCTTCTTCATCGCCAACCGGAGACTCAAGACTTGCCGGTTCCTGGGATATCTTAATAATTTCAAGTGCTTTATCAGGATCAATGCCTAATGTTTTCGCCACTTCTTCGGGAGTTGGTTCTCTGCCTAATTCCTGCATAAGTTTTCTTGAAGCGCGCAAAAATCTGTTGATATTTTCAACCATATGAACAGGAATTCTAATCGTTCTTGCCTGATCGGCAATAGCCCTGGTAATAGACTGCCTAATCCACCAGGTTGCGTACGTAGAAAACTTATAACCTCTTCTCCAATCATATTTTTCAACTGCCCTAATTAACCCCTGATTTCCTTCCTGAATTAAGTCAAGCAGTGTTAATCCCCGTCCTACATATTTTTTAGCAATGGAGACCACAAGACGCAAATTTGAAGTTATTAATTTTTTCTTTGCCTCTTTATCGCTTTTTTCAACTCTTTTGGCCAAAGAAATTTCTTGATCAAAATTTAAAAGCGGAATTCTGCCGATTTCTTTTAAATACATTCTTACAGGATCAGAAACCGTACCTTCTGTCAGCACTGTTAACGCTTCCAGTTCTTTTTCCAGCATTTCTATCGGTTTTTCTTCAGCTGTATCCTCGGCAACGCTTTCAAAAACGTCAATGTCGGAGTGTAAAAACTTGCCATACAGCTCATCAAGCTCTGCGATATGCTCCTCTGGTCTTGGAAATAGCGAAAGAATTTCGTCTTGGGTTATATATCCTCTTTTTTTCGCTTCTGAAAAAATATCTGCTATTATATTTGGCTGCTTATGCTTCATAATTAATACCCCTGATGGAGATTTTTAATCTCTAATTTTTTTCGTAGTCCTATTTTACCATACGGGTAAGGCAAAAGGAAGCAAATCTTATCTTCAACTTGCCAATTTTACTGGTTTGGCGCAAGTTTTGAAACAAGTACGGAAAACTCTTTTTCAAGCTCTTTTAACTCAACGTCTTCATCTGATATATCTGCCTGGTTTTTTTCTTTAGTTTTTATCTTCTCGCCGATTTGTCTTATTTTATTTTTTAAATACAATACTTTTAACTCGTTTGCCACTCTTTCCACTTCGTTTTTATATTTATCTTGGCTAAAAACCGGCAAAGGAAGCAAGTAGCAAACATCATATGAAGAAAGCAATTCTGTTGGCAGTGTTTTTTCAAATTTTTGTCTGTCGAATTCATACTGGTCTAAAAAGACGGATAAATCGTTAAAAATCCGCTGAAGAGAAGAAACGCTTAAGCTAAATCCCGATAAGATTTTACTCACTTTTTTGATGACATCTTTAACATCGCTACCCTGAAGCAACAACGCAACAAGATATTCTTCTAAAACCTCTTCTCTTAGTCTTTTTTCTTTAGTCTGTAAAATAATTGGCTTATCGCTTATTTTCTTAATTATCCTGTCAACCTGTTTGTTAATGCTTTCAAACGAAGTATCAAGCTCGTTTGCCAGTTTTTTTAGATAATGCTCTTTTACAATTTCGTTTTCTATATTTGCTATAAACGGCAAAAGTTCATCGGAGATCTTTTTCTTTCCTTCTGCAGTTTTTTTATCAAAAAGAGAAAGTGCTTTTGAAATTAAAAAATCGTAAGCACCTACAGCTTCTTTTACTGCTTTTTTAAAAACGCCTGGATTTTCTTTTACCGATTCGTCCGGATCTTTTCCGTTTGGAATAACAATAATCGTTGTGGTTAAACCGTTTTTTTCTAAAATCGGCAAACTTCTTTTTATTGCTTCCTGTCCGGCGTTATCCTGATCAAAACAAAGACTTACTTCTTTGGCAAATCTCGAAATAAGGCTAACTTGGTTTTCGGTTAAAGCCGTACCTTTTACAGCAACAACATTAGCAACTCCTGTCTGAAAAGAAGAAATAACGTCAAGCTCTCCCTCCATAATAATTGCTCTATTGTCTTTTTTTATTTCATTTTTTGCGATATTTAAACCAAAAAAAACACTGCCTTTATGATAAACAAGCGTTTCTCTTGTATTAACATACTTTGCCAAAGAAGAATTATCCATAACCCTTCCGGAAAACCCGACCACGTTGTCTCTATGATCAAAAAGCGGAAATAAAATTCTATGAGCAAAAAAATCCACAACCATTCTGCCCTTTTGAGTCGCAAGACCTGCGTTAACAAGCTCTTCCTTCGCATACCCCTTTTTACTAATAAGATAATTTACTAAAGCATTACCGCTTGAAGGCGCAAATCCAAGCATGAATGTTTTTAAAACAGCGTCGTTAATTTTTCTTTCTTCTAAAAGATATGAAAGTGCTTTAACGCCGACCGGGTGCTTTGTTAAAACGTAATGATAAAACTCCAATGCTTGCCTGTTAATTGTATATATTTTCTCTTTTTGGGAAGCAATGCCATCATCGTACTTAAAACGCTTAAGTTCAACCCCTGCTCTTTTAGCAAGCATGCGTAGAGCCTCGGGAAATTCGATATTTTCATACTGCATTAAAAAGGAAAAGCAATCTCCGCCGCGATTACAGCCAAAACAATGCCAGATTTGCCTTTCCGGAGAAACAACAAAAGAAGGAGATTTTTCTTTGTGAAAGGGGCAAACCGTACTAAAATTGCGCCCGAATTTTTTAAGCGGAATAAACTCAGAAATAAGCGAAACTATATCTATTTTTTCCCTAACTTGCGAGAGCTGATCCATGCCGAGCATATTCTACCACTTTTACGTCTAAACAGTTGAAGAAGTTAACATTGTACAAATTTTTACAAATATTTTTCGCTAATCAAATAGTCAGTGATATCCGAAGCAACATCTTTTTTAAAACTAAGAGAAATTTTTTTAATTAAACCTTTAGCCAATACAATAAATACCTCATTTTTGTCTACGCCAAATCCTCGGTCTTTTTTGCTTACATCGTTAATAATAACAGCATCGCAACTGCTTTCTTTGATTTTTTTATCCGCTATTTGCACCAAATCTTTTTTGCTAATTCCCCACTGCGCCTTAAAGGCAATAAGTTTAATTTTTGGATTTAGTTTTTTAATCTGATTTATTATTTTTTCGCGGGGCTTTAATAGCAAAGATTGCTCGGACTTACTTTCCATTTTTCCTTTATGCTTGCTTTCCGGGTAAAAATCCGAGACTGCGGCTGTGTGAAAAACTACGTCATAGCTGCCTATACTCATCTTAATTAACGAAAAAAGCTCATCAAAAGTCTCAAATGTTTTTTCCGGAATTAAGTAGCAGGGTTTTACCGCTTTTTTTGCCCGCAACAAAAATACATCCGCTCCTCTTAAAAAACACTCTTGTGCAATTGCTGCCCCCATTTTTCCGGAACTTTTATTTGTAATAAAACGCACATCATCTATTTTTTCAATCGTTGCTCCTGCTGTTACCAAAATTTTTTTGCCCTGAAGTGATTTGTTGTATTGCAGTTGCTCCAGTATCTGATTATTAATAGTTTTTATATTTGCCAATCTTCCTTTGCCTTCATATCCGCACGCAAGCATGCCTTCTTCGGGCTCAACAATTATATATCCAAGTTTTTTTAATTTGGAAATATTTTCCTGGACAAGAGGATTTTGCCACATCTTGATATTCATTGCAGGACAAATTATTACCGGCGCGTTTGTTGCCAAAAGCATTGTTGTTAAAAAATCATCTGCTAGGCCGTAAGCTATTTTTGCAATAATATTTGCTGTTGCCGGAGAAATAACTATAACATTTGCTTTATCTGCTAAGTCTATGTGTTCTATGTGCCTAACATTTAAAATATTTTTATAATTAAATTTTTTTTCAAAAAGATCTATATAAACTTTGTTACCGGATGCTTTCTCAAAATCTTTAACGGAAATCATTTTAGAGGCATTTTTTGTCATTACAACAAAAACTTCTAATCCTTTTTGTCTTAAGAACTTAACAAGCTCTATTAACTTATAAGCGGCAATGCTGCTGCTTACGCCTAATACGATTGTTTGCTTTTTCATAAGCAAGAGGTATTTTACCACTTAATCTTTGTCCTATGCTAGATAATGTAGGCAATGTAGGACTTGCTTTTTATACATGTACATGTATAAAATACTAAGGTTGTATTATGGCAGTAACGCTAATAATAGGTGCTCAATGGGGAGATGAAGGGAAAGGAAAAATAATTGATTACCTCTCTAAAACTTCAAATTTTGTCGTACGCTACCACGGAGGCAACAACGCAGGCCACACAATTGTAAACGAATATGGTAAGTTTGCCATGCATCTGATTCCCTCCGGAATATTTAGTAAAAAAACAGTTGGCATTATTGCCAATGGCACAGTACTAGACTTAGATGTACTTCTTGAAGAAATAAAACTTTTAGAAAAAGCTGGTGTTGTGGTAAAAGAAAGACTTTTAATTTCGCCTCGGTGCCACGTTATTATGCCCTATCACCGAATACTTGATCGTCTTTTTGAAGAAGCCAAAGGAAAAGCTAAAACAGGAACAACAGGCAGAGGCATTGGGCCTGTGTATGCCGATAAGGTCAGCTATAACGGCATAAGGCTTTTTGACCTATTGGATAAAAGGAAATTCTCAGAAAAGTTAACAATCCAACTCACTGTAAAAAATAAAATTATTCAAGCGCTTGGCGAAAAACCACTTGATCAAAAAGAAATTGAGATGAAATTCTTTGCACTAATTGAAAAAATTAAGCCATACGTAAAAGAGCCATACTCAATAATTCAACTTGCAATAAAGAATAAAAAAAATATTATGCTTGAGGGAGCACAGGGAGTATTTTTAGATACCGACTGGGGAACTTATCCTTACGCAACAGCTTCAACGGTTGTTTCTGGAGGAGCAACACCGGGAGCCGGCATTGCGCCAAAAAACATTACCGATATTATCGGCGTTGTAAAAGCATACACAACAAGAGTTGGCGACGGCCCATTCCCTACAGAGCTACTTGATAAAGATGGTGAACTTTTGCGAGAAAAGGGTGGTGAATACGGGGCAACAACCGGAAGACCAAGAAGGTGCGGGTGGTTTGATTCGGAGCTTATCCGTTTTGCAAGCCAGATTAATGGATTTACAAGTCTTGCTATTACAAAACTTGATATTTTCGATGGATTTTCGGAGCTAAAAATTTGCACAGGTTATACACTCAACGGTAAAAAAATAAACTATTTTGATATTGATGCTTTAGACCTTGAGAAGGTAAAACCGGTATACAAATCTATGAAGGGGTGGACTAAACAAACACAAGGAGCAAAAAGGTACCAAGATCTGCCAAAAGAAGCTAAAGCTTATTTAAAAGAGCTGGAAAAACTATCAGGCGTAAAGATAGCCTACATTTCCACCGGCCAAAAGCGCCATGAAATCATCACCATCTAAAACATACAAAGCCCTCATGCTGGATGTTGACGGCACGCTTGTACCTAACAAACGCGACGGCATGCCATCAAAACTAGTCTCAGAAGCAATTGCATATTATATCGCGCCAAGTGTTGAAGAAGACGGCGTTGCGGATGTAATTGAAAAGTTCATACTTCAATAAAATCAAAAGATACTATATACTGTAACCGAGCATAAAATGCGTAGTTGCATTTTATTGAAAAATATCCTATAATATGAGTGTGGCTAAGTTCGATTTCGATACTTACCTTTCCCCATTCACTTGGCGCTATGGGTCAACAGAAATGCGCCGGGTCTTTTCAGAAATACACAAACGACAACTCTGGAGAAAAATTTGGGTAGCTCTTGCTAAAACACAACACAAACAAGGATTAGTAACTAAAGAGGAGCTTAAGGATTTAATCGCCCACCAAAATGATGTAGATATCGAAAAAGCGCAAAGAATCGAAAAAGAAATATACCACGACGTAATGGCCGAGATCAAAACGTATGCTTCTCAATGTAAAATTGGAGGAGGAAAAATTCACCTTGGCGCGACATCTACAGATGTTATAGATAACGCAGATATTCTCCAAATAAAAGAGGCTTTAGGCTTAATAAAGACTAAATTAAATGAACTTTTAGATAGTTTTGCAACACAGATAGAAAAACACCAAAACACTGTTTGCATGGGCTATACTCATCTTCAGCCAGCCGAACCAACAACGTTAGGATATCGATTATCATTCTATGCGCAGGACATGCTTTGGGATTTAGAATTTATTGAAAAAATAGAACCTTTTATAAAAGGCAAGGGCATAAAAGGAGCGGTTGGCACCTCGGCAAGTTATCATAAATTGCTGCAAGACACAAATAAATCTGCTTTTGAATTAGAAGAAGATTTAATGAAAAATTTAAATCTTGACTCGGTTGAAGTTTCTGGACAAACATACCCCAGAAAAATCGACTGGTTTGTTAGCGTTGCCCTAGCTAACATTGCCGCTTCTTTACATAAATTTAATTTTGATCTTCGTATTATGCAGTCACCTAATTTTGGTGAATGGTCAGAACCAAGAAATGCAAAAAGAGTCGGTTCTTCTGCCATGCCATTTAAGAAAAATCCAGACAAGGCAGAAAAAGTTTGCTCACTTTGCAGATATGTTGCTTCTTTATTAAATGTTTCCTGGAGTAATCCAGCACTTAGTCTTTTAGAAAGAACTCTCGATGACTCTGCCAATAGACGACTTTTTCTTCCTGATAGTTTCTTAGCCATTGATGAATGTCTACAAACTACTAATAGCTTTGTTAAAGATTTAGTTGTTCTTAACAATGTAATTGAGGCAAATTTACAAAAATATGGAGTTTTTTCCTCAACAGAAAGTTTAATGATGACGCTGGTTAAAAAAGGAGCAAGCAGGCAAGAGATGCATGAAGTAATTAGGGAAAATTCAATGAAAGCTTGGGAAGAAATATCAAAAGGCAATAAAAATAATTTAGTTTCTCTCTTGTCAAATGACAAAAGGGTGCTAAAATATATTCGAAAAGAAAACATTGAAAATTTCTTTGATCCCAAAGATCATATAGGCATAGCTAAAGAAAGAACTAAAAAGTTTTTATTAACGCTTAACAAACGATGAAAAAAACGCTTATTGCTATAATTCTTGGGTCTGATTCTGATCTTGCCGTAATGTCGCAAGCGGCAAAAGTTTTGGAAGAATTTGCAATAGACTACGAAATCACAGTTTCCTCTGCTCACAGATCTCCCGAGAGAACAATTGATCTAGTTGAAAAATATCACAAAAACGGCGTTAAAGTTATTATTGCAGCCGCAGGTCTTGCGGCGCATTTAGCCGGTGTTGTTGCCGCTCATTTTCCTCTTCCTGTAATTGGCGTTCCGCTTAAAAGCGGGACACTTTCTGGTGTTGATGCGCTTTTTTCCACTGTCCAGATGCCCCCTGGAATTCCGGTTGCAACTGTTGGCATTGATAATGCCAAAAACGCAGGACTTTTGGCCGTACAAATACTTGCAACTTCTGATAAAAGCCTAAAAGAAAAACTAATTGCCTACAAAAATAGTTTATCAGCTGGCGTAATAGAAAAGGCAGGAAAGTTAGAAAAATTAGGCTGGCAACAATATTTAGCAGATAAAAAATGACTGATAAAAAAACAACAGCTAAAAAAAACAATATATTAAAAACAGTTAATCTTCCACTGGGCAAAAAATATCAAGGTAAAGTCCGCGACTTTTATATAGTTGATAACAAGCGTGTGCTTATCACAACCGACAGACAATCTGCCTTTGACGTAATCTTGGGACAAATTCCTTATAAAGGCGCTGTTTTAAACTTACTCTCAAAATTCTGGTTTGAAAAAACAAAACATATTGTGCAAAACCACATGATTGATGTTCCGGATGCAAATGTTATGATTACACATAACTGCAAACCAATCCCGGTTGAAGTGATTGTAAGAGGATATATTTCCGGCGTAACAAAAACGTCTATCTGGTATTCATACGAAAGAGGCGAACGCACTATTTATGGCCTCCCATTTCCCAACGGACTTAGAAAAAACCAAAAACTTCCATCCCCCGTTATTACCCCAACAACCCATCCGGAAGCCGGCAGTAATGTTCATGATGAACGGTTAACAAGAGAGGAAATTCTTAATAAAAAAATCGTTGACCCAAAAATTTATAAACAAATGGAAAAAGCAGCACTGGAGCTTTTTGCTTACGGAACAAAGGTGTGTGCAAAAGCAGGCCTTATCTTAGTTGACACCAAATATGAGTTCGGACTTTATAATGGAAAACTCATGCTTATAGATGAAATTCATACACCAGATTCTTCACGCTTTTGGATTAAAAAAACATACAAAGAAAGGTTTAAAAAAGGGTTAGAACCGGAAAATTTTGACAAAGAGTTTCTTCGCCTTTGGTATGCAAAAAGAGGATATAAAGGAGATGGAAAACCGCCAAAAATGCCAGAGTCTCTTGCCCAAGCAGTATCCAAACGCTATATCGATGTCTATGAAAAAATTACCGGTAAGAAATTTAAACCGGATACATTAAAAAACGTAAACCAACGGATTAAGCAAAGCCTCAAAAAGGCAGGAGCGCTTCATGCTTAAGAAAAAGTTAAAAAGAAACAATAAATTACATGACAAATGCGGTGTGTTTGGAGTTTTTGCTCCGGATCTTGGCGTGGCGCGTCTCACCTACTATGCATTATATGGCCTGCAGCACAGAGGACAGGAAAGTTCTGGTATTGCAGTCAGTAACGGTAGAAGATTTAAGCTAAAGCGTGGCATGGGACTTGTGCGAGACGTCTTTAAGACAGAAAAAAATATTGATGCTTTGGGAGAAGGTATTTTGGCTGTTGGACATAACCGTTATTCAACCACGGGCTCATCTCATATCCACAACGCTCAACCATTTCTGTTAAAAAAAGACGAAAGACAAATTGTAATCGCTCATAACGGCAATCTAATTAATAGTCAGGAATTAAGAAAGAAAGTAAAAGAAATAACACTTAGCTCAACAACCGACACTGAGATTGTTGCTGCACTTCTTCTGGAAAGCAAAAAAACAACTTGGTCGGAGCGTTTTGCAGAGGTTCTTCCCCAGCTTAAAGGCGCATACAGCTTTGTAATTGCTACGCGCGATCTTCTTTTTGGTATTCGCGATCCGCTTGGCATAAGACCACTTATCTTAGGAAAAATCAATAACGGCTGGGTACTTTCTTCCGAAGACTGTGTTTTTCCAGGAATCGGTGCAACATTTGTTCGCGAAGTAAAACCGGGAGAGGCTGTAATTATTGATAAAAACGGCCCGCAAACATTTTATCAACAAGAGGTAAAACAGGAAGCATTTTGCATTTTTGAATATGTTTATATTGCCAGACCGGACTCAACTCTTCATGGAGAAAGTGTTGGCAAGGTACGGGAACGCTGCGGAGAAATTCTTGTGCAAGAAGCGCCGGTTGAGGCAGATATGGTAATGCCGATTCCGTATTCCGGTATAACTGCGGCAATTGCGTTTGCCAGAAAATCAGGCATCCCTTTTGGTGAAGGAGTTATCCAAAACAGATATATTGGCAGAACTTTTATTCAACCTGATCAACGAATGCGGGAATTAGGTATCAATGCAAATCTAAAAGGGAAAAGAGTTGTTGTTGTAGATGACTCTATTGTTAGAGGAAATACACTTAAAGACTTTGTTTCATTACTTAGAAACTACGGCGCAACAAAAGTTCATATTCGTATTGCCAGTCCGCCAATTACCGACCCTTGTTATTATGGTTTAGATACTCCAAAAAAAGATAAATTAATCGCCAGCAGATTTGAGAAAAAAAAGCCGCTTGGAATAAATCAAAAAGCTGTAGATGTTGAAAAAATTAGAACTTTTATCGGCGCTGATTCATTCGTCTACATCTCTTTAAAAGGACTTCTTAAAGCAGCCGGAGTAAAAGACACCGATAAAAAAAATTTTGACCCTCAAAAAACAAAGTTTTGCATGGCTTGTATGAATGGAATATATAAAATTCCCCTTGGTGGAAAAGAAAACAAATTCATGCTTGAAAACCCACTTTATCCATCAGAGTTAATTGAGAAAGAATGAAAAGACTCGCTGTTTTAATCTCTAACAAAGGCACAGGCACAAATTTACAGGCAATTATTAACGGCATAGAGAATAAAAAAGTAAACGCAAAAATTGTTGTAGTTATAAACGACGTAGAAGATGCTCTTGGACTTAATCGCGCCAGAAAATATAACCTACCTATTGTAATTTGCCCAAAAAAAGAAAACTTACTTGGTATTTTAAAAAAATATAAAGTTGATTTTGTTTGTCTTGCCGGTTGGAAACAAATTATCACCGATGAAGTTATTTATGCTTTGCATAATCGGATTTTGAATACTCACCCAGGACTTGTACCAGATACTCTTGACGGTGTTGTAAAAAATCCCGATGGGACAGAAGCATTATGGAATAAGGGCAAAATAACAGATAAAGCAATGCAAAATTTTCTTGATAAAAAAGCCACTTATGCCGGCTGCACCAATCATTTTTTAAGCAAAGAGTTTGATTTTGGACCCGTGCTTGGCCGGTGCTTTGAAAAATTAAAACCAAATGATACAATCGACTCGCTTTACACAAGGCTAAAAGTTAAAGAAAATAAAATGTATGTTAAAGTTTTAGCTAAACTCTGCAAATAATTTTATGAATATTTTAGTAATTACAGCTAATGGTCGGGAGCATGCACTCGCAGACGCGTATAGCAAGAGTAAAAAAGTGAAAAAAGTTGTCATGATTCCCGGAAACGGACTAACGGATTTTACAAATCCAAAAATAAAAAATTATCCAGATGTTTCCATAACTGATTTTGATGGAATTATTGATGTTTGTAGAAAAGAAGAAATAGACCTAGTTGATGTTTCCCAAGACGATATTATTGCTGCAGGATACGTTGATAAATTGGAAGCTCTTGGAATTCAAACTTTTGGCCCAACCCAAAAAGCTGCCGAAATTGAATGGAGCAAAAAGTGGGCCAGAGATTTTATGGCAAAACACAATCTTCCTATTCCTCATTTTAAGTCTTTTAATAATCAGAAAGAAGCCATTGAGTACATCAATTCTTTAACTGAGCAAATCCTTTACATAAAAGCATCGGGGCTAGCTGCAGGAAAAGGTGCAATTAGAGCGGAAAATAAAAAAGAAGCTCTGGATGCGATTTTAGCAATGAACCAGTTTGGAAAAGCCGGTGAAACTTTTGTAATAGAAGAATGTCTGATTGGCGAAGAATTTTCTCTTTTTGCCATTTGTGACGGAGAAAATTTTCAAGTAGCAAGTGTTGCGCAAGATCATAAAACCGTATACGAAAGCGATAAAGGACCAAATACGGGAGGTATGGGATGCGTAGCTCAAACCAATGCATTAAATTCTTCGATGATTCGAATCATCGAACAAAAAATATTAAAACCATTCATTGAAGGAATGCAAAAAGAAAATAGGCCTTATAAAGGCGTTCTTTACCTTGGCGGTATGGTAAATAAAAATGACGTTAAAATTATTGAGTTTAATGCGCGGTGGGGAGATCCGGAAGCAGAAGTTATTATTCCAGGAATAAAAAATGACTACCTTTCAATAGTCGAAGCTGTAACAATGAAACAATTAAACAATGTAACAATTAAACTTGATGGCAAAATCCGAATTAGTATTGCAGGATGCTCCCGAGGCTATCCTAATGATTATTCAATAGTTAAGGGCAAAGAGATTTTTGGACTAAAAGAGGCAATGGGGTTACCTGGCATATCAATTTATGGTGCGGGAATAAAAAGACAGGGTAAAAGATTTTTTGTAAGCGGCGGCAGAATATTTCATTTAGTTGCAGAAGGAGAAAATATTATCCAGGCAAGAGTTAGAGCTTATGGCGCAATGGCCATGATTAGCATTGAAGGAAATAACTTGCATTACCGAACAGATATTGGCTGGAGAGATGTAATGCGAATAAATACGAATAAAATTACTCCGAATTAATCCGAATATTCGGATACATTTGTATTATCATTCGGATAAATTAGTATGTTGCAGACAATTAGAGTCCAAACAGTAAAGGGTCCGGATGTTAAAGGCGAAGGAATTCAAAGCGATATTCGCCACATGCTTCGCATTAGCGCTGTTGAAAAAGTGCAAACGATAAAAGTATACCGTCTGGAAGGGGTAAGTAAAAAGGAGGCAAAAACACTTGCGGAAAAACTTTTCTGCGAAACAATCAACCAAACTTACACTTTGAACGCGTCTATTATTGGAAACTCCTCGCAGGTGAATCCTGAAGTTATAGAAATCGCCTACCAGCCGGGAGTTATGAATCCGGAGGTTGGATCAATTCTCAAAGCTGCCCAGGACTTGGGAATTCATCCGAAGGCTGTTGATTCAAGCTGGGAGTACGCACTGCACGGCAAACTTAATAAAGAAAAGGCAAAAGAAATTGCAACAAAACTTCGTTTATACAATCCGCTTATTGAACATATTGTCGAAAAAGAACCGGAAACGCTTCTGATTGAAGGCAAGGTTGGTCCAACGTCAACGATCCCAATCCGCACAATGAATGACAAAGAGCTATTAGAACTTTCCAAAGATAAACTCTTTTTAAATCTTGAAGAATTGCAAACAATTAAGCGTTATTTCCAAAAAATTAAAAAAAATCCAACCGATTGCGAGCTGGAAACGCTTGCTCAAACTTGGAGCGAACACTGCGCGCATAAAACATTTAAAGCGCAATTAATTGTTGATGGCAAAGCAAAAAAACCACTAATAACTCGGATTAAAAAAGAAGCGCTCAAGCATAAAAAAAATATTGTCTCCGCCTTTATCGATAATTCAGGCGTTATGGATTTCTATGACGGATTTTGCATTTGCGGAAAAGCGGAAACACACAACAGTCCCTCTGCCATCGAACCCTACGGCGGCGCAATGACGGGTTCGGGCGGAGTTTTTAGAGATGTTGTCGGCACAGGCCTTGGCGCAAAAGCTGTTGTTTCAACGGATATTTTTTGCTTTGCGAATCCAAATCTTGATTCTCAAAAACTTCCACCAGGATCTCTACCGCCTGATTATCTGCTTAAACGCTGTGTGCACGCCGTTAGAGACTACGGTAACCGCGTTGGTATTCCTACAAGCAACGGCTCTTTCCATTTTCATGAAGATTTCCGCGCAAAACCAACAGTACTGGTTGGATCTTACGGCATTATCCCCAAAAAGTTTGCAATCAAAGGAGACCCAAAAGTTGGCGATATTGTTGTTGCCATTGGCGGCAGAACCGGACGAGATGGTATTCACGGTGCCACATTTTCTTCCGGAGAAATGACAGACAGAACCATTAATGTTAATTCCTCAGCTGTACAAATCGGCAATGCTATTGAAGAAAAAAGAGTGTTTGATGCAATCTTAGAAGCGCGTGATAAAAACTTAATCAGGGCAATTCAGGATTGCGGCGCGGGCGGATTTTCTTCGGCAATTGGAGAAATGGGAGAAAAAGTAGGAGTTACCGTAAACCTTGAGAAAGCAAAAGTAAAATACCAAGGCCTTGCTCCTTGGGAAATTTGGATTTCTGAATCGCAGGAGCGCATGGCTCTGGCTATTCCTAAAAATAAATTAAAACAGTTCTTGAAAATCTGCAAAAAATACAACGTTGAAGAAAGCATTTTAGGTAAGTTTGACGGAAGCAAAAAACTTAATGTTTTTTATGGCAAAAAATTAGTTTGCAATTTAGATATGAAGTTTTTATATAATGGCCTTCCTCAACGTCAAATGAAAGCTACTCATCCAAAAACCTCTAATCTCCCCACTCACCCTAATCACCCCAATCTTCCTAAAACACAAAACCAATGGTTGGAAATTATTAAAAAAGTTTTGTCGCACGGTAATATTTGCTCCAAAGAACCAATTGTCCGCATGTACGACCACTCTGTGCAGGGAACAAACGACTTACAGCCCTTTGGCGGAGAGCTTATGGATGGACCAAACGACGCTGCAGTTTTAAGGCCATTTTTTGATAAAAAATATGGCATGATTATTTCCCACGGTTTAAATCCGGTTTTGAATAAAATTGACCCCTATTGGGGAAGTATCTGGGCAGCAACCGAAGCAATTGCAAACTACACAGCAGTTGGCGGTGATTATAAAAACGCCTCTCTTATTAACAATTACGTCTGGCCGTTTCCCGACGAAGAATCTTTATGGTCTTTAGATAAATCGGTTGATGCTGTTGTTGATTTTATGAAAGCACTAAAAATCCCTGTAATTTCCGGAAAAGACAGCCTTTCTTCAACCTACAGAGGAAAAGACGGGCAAATTATTAAAATTCCTCCGGTTTTATGTATTTCTGTTTTTGGCAAAATTCCCAATGCTACGAAAACAACTTCTACTGATTTCAAAAAAGAAAACTCAGTTATTTGTTTAATTGGTAAGCCAGATTTTGAAGGCATGGCCGGCTCAACCTATTTTGACGCTATTGCAACACCTTCAAGGAGTCCATTCGGCCACCTCGAAGGTGAGCATATTCCTCGCATTGACCTAAAACTCTTACCAAAAGTTCTTGATACTCTTTACAAAGCAATTCAATCAGGCAAGATTCTTTCCTGCCATGATATTAGCGAAGGCGGACTTATTACAACAATTTTTGAAATGTG
>JACPAR010000042.1 GCA_016180725.1 Candidatus Levyibacteriota bacterium
TTAAGCAAGAAAAACCCCCGGGTCGAGTTGAGCCGGGGGGAGTTAGCAAATCAAATGTATTTCTTTTGGAAATACAACATTATATTATCAAAAATAATGACAAAATGCAACTATCAAATCGATCCTTGTGGCCTAGATGGATCAGAAAATCTTCTGCCAACATTATTAAAGGAGTCTTAGTCCTATGTCAGATATAAGCACACCATTAATATGGTCTATTTCTTGCTGAAGAGTTACTGCTTTAACACCTCTTAGTACCTCGGAATTATAATTACCTTGGAGATCCTGGTACTCTATTTTAATCCAGTAAGGAGACTTGATGATGAAAACCCCATCAACACTAAAGCATCTTGAAAATATAGGTAAATTCCATTTCTGCTTAACGATTTTCGGGTTTACCATAACCGTATATTCACCCTGTGATTTTCTTAAGATTATTACTCTTTTATCATAACCAACCTGCGGGGCAGCCATCCCAAGCGAAATTTTTAATGGCCCATCCACCTTTTTTGTTATTTCTATCAGTTTATCTGCTATTTCTTTGGCTTCTTTAAAGTTTATTACTTTTAAACAAACCTGCCTGAGACGTTTGTCGGGCTTCTGCAAAATAAAACTTTTATAATCATTAAACATAGGTTAATTATAAGTAAAAGTTCTTTTAAGATCAATTTATCAATCCATTCCGATTATTATCGGAACAAAATTCAGGATTGTGGAAAACCTGTCATGTGAGCGTTTATCGAAAAATTCGAACGCGTTTCAAAGAATCGTGTTAGCTCGCCTCGCTCCGCTCGGCTCGCAAAGTTACACGACACCCCCACCCACCCCTGCGCAGACACACGGAAACTCCCAAGTTACTTTTCCATAGAAATGACTTTTACTTGTGTTGACTCGTAAAAACCAAACGGTCCATGAGTTCTTCCCATACCTGATTTTTTATAACCACCAAAAGGGTTTAGGGGGCTCCAAAATTCAGTTTGGTTATGAGCAATACTTCCTGCGTTGATTTTCGAAGAAACTCTTAGGAAAAGTGCTTTATCATTCGTTAGTATATGGGCTGTCAGTCCGTATTCTGTATCATTTGCAAGATTTATGGCTTCTTTTTCTGTAGCGAAGGAAATTACGGGTAAAACAGGCCCAAAAGTTTCTTCTTTCCAAACGCGCATACTTCTTTCTATGTTAGTGAGAATAGTTGGTAAATAATACGCACCTTGTAACTTGCTTGACTTTTTCCCGCCAATAACAACATCAGCACCATTTTTAATAGAATCCTGTACTTGTTTGTCAATAAGATCAACTTGTCTTTTGGCAATCAGTGGTCCGATTTCGGTATTCTCGTCGAGCGCATCTCCAACTTTCTGTTTTGAAACATAAGCTGATAATTTTTCAACTACTTCGTTAAACTTACTTTTGTGGACAATAAGACGTTTAACAGCATCGCATGCTTGTCCGGCATTTTCAAATCTTCTTCCGGCTATATAAGAAATTATTTCATCCGTGATTTCTATATCCTCAAACAAAATGAGAGGAGAAGATCCACCAAGCTCAGCAACTATTGGAATGAATTTTTCAGCTGCTATTTTGGTTAATTCCTGCCCTACTTTTGTGCTTCCAGTAAATGAAATCATATCTATATCTTGATGTACTAGATAGTCACCTACTTCTCCATTTCCGTAAAGAACATTAAAAACACCTTTCGGAATATCAGATTTTTCAATTAGTTCAGCTATAAGTTGAGAAAATAAGGGATTTTCTTCCGAGTTTTTGTAAACAATGGTATTTCCTGCAATAAGCGCTTGTCCGCACTGCCATGAAATATTCATGTATGGGTAATTCCAGGGCAGGATTGCGGCAATTACTCCCCGCGGCTCACGAAGTATTTTGTGAACCTCTTTACCTGATTCGTAAGTAACTTGGGGTAGTAAATATTTATCAGCCATTTTTATATATGCTTCAAAATACTCAAATCCACCTTCAACATTTGCCCTAGCGCTTGTGATTGGCCGTCCAGTTTCCTTTGCAATAAATTGTGAAATTTCTTCTTTTCTTTTTCTAGAAACGTCTAAGAACGATTTTATATATCTACATCGAGTATCCAAAGACAAATTTGCCCACGCCAGAAAAGCATTTCGAGCAGCTACTACTGCTTTTTTGACTTCTTTCTTGCTAGAAACATTAACCTCGCCTAGTATTTCGTAATTTTTAGAAGGATTTTTTGAAATGAGTTTCATAATTATTTTTTGTCTTTTACTAACTCAAATGTGTTTACCAATTTTCTCTGATACATTGTTTGTCCAAGAAAATCCTCGACTGTGACCCCAACGATACTCTCCACAGACTGCGAGAATTCGTTGAAACCCTTCTTTCTATGAAGATTTTACCAGATTTAATATGGTGGTTACAACCGGAATTAGCCTCAAAAATCCCGGAGATCAAAGAATAGATCAATTTTCCTTATAGTTTGTCCCCTTTTAATTATGGTCAGATACGGGTTTTTTCTGTATAATAAAGTACAATAACTATTTTTAATTAAAATGGCAGAAAATAAGATAAGATTACCAAGACTTTTAAATATTAACCAAGTAGCAAAAATATTAGGAGTTGTACCTACAACGTTAAGAAGGTGGGATAATAATGGAAAGTTAAAAGCTATCAGGATAGGTGATAAGCGAGGAGTCGGAGAAAGGCGATATCGAAGAGAAGATATTATTAAGTTAATAACTCAGTAAAAAGTTATTAGCTTTTGCTAAAATTGAACCAAAAGTAAATCTATGACTAAAAAAGAAACAGAACGGGAATTAAGGAAAATGTTAGACATTTTAACAACAGGTAATCCTGAGCAGGTAAGAAGTGCAAAAAAAGATATTGAAAAATTATGCAATAAGGAAGGAAAAACATTTCATAGGAGTACCTATATAGTATTTGAATACCTTCCGAAATTCTATCAAATAGAAAAAGTAGAAAATCAAGCCGCTTTTGCCTCTGGATTAAGCTTATTTTTTCTATCATTGGGGGATGAATATTTTGATAGGTTAGCGGATTTTACTTTAAAACTCCTTCAACACCCGAACGGTACTGTCCGTGAAGCAATCCGCAAAAGTGCAGATTGGCTTTATATATCCCTTACCTCTCGCACGCATCCATTTGTATATCCAGCAGGCAAGAAATTAACAGAGGTGCAAAAGAGTATGCAGAAAGAAGCAGAGCACCAGTATCTGAATCTTGTCAACAAAGTCGAATTACTGATTGATCAGTACGATAATGGAACTGAAAGAGTTCAATATATCCAAGATATGAAACCATCAATCAATAAAAGTTTGCAACTTTTCTGGAGTAGGTTAACTGAATCCCGCAGTTATCAAAGAATTTTAGAAAAGAATAGATCACAACCTGCTGAAATTGCTTTAAGAAGAAAAGGAATCGAAGGTGAAATTAGAGACTTACTCAAAATAGCAAGAAGTGGTTTTAATCTGGAAGACGTTAAGGATATGATATTTAATGAGGATAGTCATGATTGCATGACTGATATCATAGCAATGTTTGATACTGGCCAGGGTGAAATAGCGATACAGGATATTTTAGAAACTGTAAATGACGCTTGGAACTACTTCCCCCATAAGGTTTTGAATGGCCTATCACCAGCAGAAAAAGTACTGGAATATCAGCATATAAAGCAAAAACGTCAGGTTATCGTAAACTGAAAAAGTGTTTGTTAATTAGTATGAATCAAGAAATAGTACAAACAACCAAAATAGCAATTTTCCGAAATAGAAAAATACGGAAAACCATTCATAAAAATGAGTGGTGGTTTGTTATCACCGATGTAATTGTTGCTTTAACAGATTCTCAAAACCCTAAGCAATACTTAAAAAATATGCTTAACCGGGATGGAGAGTTGGCTAAAGGGTGGGTTCAAATTGAACACCCCCTTCTGATAGAAACTGCAGGAGGCAAACAGAAAGTAAGATGCGCCAATACTGAAGGTATTTTTAGGATTATCCAGTCAATCCCTTCTCCCAAAGCAGAGCCTTTCAAAAGGTGGTTAGCCAGAGTTGGATATGAAAGGGTACAGGAGATAGAAGATCCAGAAC